>DAONAB010000317.1:0-3715 GCA_035400805.1 Nitrospira sp.
GATCGCGACGCAGGCCATGTAGAGGGCGAGTGAGCCTGCCATCGACAGCCAGAAGCCGATCCGTTCCACGCCGTAGATCATGCAGCCGACATAGACGAGCCAAGGTGGCACAAACCAGAGCAGGTTCTTGGCGTAGGTCACGAGGTGTTCATTGCCGCCGTTGAGATAGATGAGAACGAACGTCGCGCCGGTCATCGCAGGAAACGTGCTGGCGAAGGCGGCGAGGAACGAGCGGCCCTGCGAGCCGAGATAGGTCGAGATACTGACGATTGTGCCGCCCAGCAGGAAGTACAGTGCATACTTCGCCCACTCACCCATCCACAGCCTCCTTCATTTTCCGCGAAAGGCTTCCCGCGCTTCCGTCTCGATCTCGTGCCCCAGGCCCGTGTACCGAGGGGAAAAGTGAAACACAACCAGCTCGCGCACGCCGGCTTGTTTCGCCATCAGTCCCGCCTGCCTGGCCGTGAGGTGATACCGGTCCTGCGCCTTGTCTGCATCCCGGTCCAAATAGGGGGCCTCACAGTAAAAGATGTCGGCGCCCCGCGCAAGCTCCACGATCTTGCGTTCGTTGTCCTCATCGTAGCGGGCATCTACAACATAGGCGATTTTCTGTCCGCGCGTAATCGTGACGAATCGTTCGCGGATCTCGCCCAGGAGAAACTCACGCTGCTCTTTATGGTGCTCATGGTACAGCGTTGCGACGAATCGAAAGTCGTCCGGCTGGCCTTCCCAGAAATACTGCTTCACCTCTTTCAGCCAATAGCCCACCGGCAGACCGGCTGCATGTAATCGCTCCTTGTTGAAGTTCACATGAAACTGTTCCTGCAGCGCATAGGCCAGTGAGGGGATGCGGTGGTTGAGCGCCACAGCCTGCACGGTGAACATCGGATCACGGAGTACGGTAAAGGCGCCGTTACCCGTGCAGCCATTTAGCGGAGAATCGGGTTCGTTCTGACGCTGAAAGCCGTTTGTGGCAGGGAAGATCGCTGTCTTGATGCCGTCGGCGTGGAACTCGTGCACGGTGATGGTTAGCGGATAGCCGTCCACCAGGTTCCATGTGTAGCCATGAAGTTTTCCTTGAACATTTGAGATGAGGCCGGGAGGCCCGTGGAGCCGCACGGTTTTGCCCCGGCCGAGGGCGACGCGCAGCAGGGCGTCGAACCCGATGAAGTGATCCATGTGGGTGTGGGAAATGAAGATGTCGTTCGCACGCAGCAGGCGGGTTGGTCCAAGGGCATCGTTGTGGCCGAGGTCGAACAAGAGGGCGCGTTTCGACCACCGCACTTCGACGAACAGGCCGGGGTCCCCGAAGACGTCATTGACGAGAAAACTGGAGAAGGAGGGGTTCATAGAAACTTTGGATCATGGTTTCATCGAAACAGTGCCGCGCACCTTCGTCTCGAATCACGTCCTGCCAGAGTCGTGCGAGGGGTCCAGCTCTTATCCCAGTACCACTCGCATGACAGTGTACAGCAGGATCACCTCCACGGCATGGGCGACGATGGTGACATACAGGTTTCTGGAGGCGACCCACAACCTTCCCCACACCAGGCCATCCCACACCGCAATCCAGTGGAGCTGTTGAAACGTTGTTACCAAGAAGGGATCGAACGCGAACAGCAGGGCGCTCAACGGTACGGCAATGGAACCGGGCAGTCCGAGGGCCAGTAGCCGGCCTAACAAAAAACCGCGGAAGTTCAGTTCCACCATGGTGGCGATAAAGAAAATGAACCACGGCACCATGATGAGCAGCGGAATTTGGGCATGGGGCGTATCGGCAAGAAATCGATAGTCTGCTCCAAGCCAGGGCACGAGATAGAGGATCACCAGGAGATTGATCGCGCCGAGGGCGAGCCCGGTAGCGATGCCCCAGCGGAGCCCCTGCGGAATGAGGACCCGTATCAGGCCGAGCCTCTGAGCCGGCGCGCCGTTGATGCGGCTCCAGATTCCCAGGGCGACATAGGCGCAGACCTGAGGGAGGAACTGATAGAGGGTGTGCTGTCGAAGTTCACGCGGGGAGGCGTAATACAGGAGCGTGGCGGTGACAGGGAGCAGCGCAAGGGCTGCCCCCCGTTCGATGGTCTGAGTCGCACTGGTTACTGGCGCCTCTTCAGACCTGATCATTGGCGGATTATTCGAGTCGCAGGCTATACCGTTCGAGCGTAGTCGCCTTATTCCTGGCCAGATTCGACAGCGACTTGTTGTAGTCCACGGTGGCGCGGAGTTCGTTGCCTTGTGCCGTGGCCAGGTCGCGTTGGAAGTCGAGCACGAACCGCGTGGTGCTGAGGCCGACCTTCAAGCGCTCTTGTTCCGCCTGCAACTGCTTTTCGGCCATGATGCGAGCCGAGCGCGTGGTTTCGATCCGCTTGAAATCGGTGTGCACGCGGCGAACGGCTTCCCGGACACCGACGATGATCTGTTGGCGAACACTTTGCAGCGACGCCTGAGCGTTCCGGGACTCCAGTTGCCGTTTGTTGTAGGTGCTATAGGCTGAGCGGTTGCCGATGGGATAGCTGAGGACCAATCCAGCGCCGTAATTGTAAAAGTCTCCGCCTAAATTTCGCCTCGTGGCGTCTCCATAGTCGGCGCCCAGGCCGGAGAGGCCCATCGTGCCCTGCACCGACAGGGTGGGGAGCAATTGATTCTTGGCGAACTTCACGTTGAGGTCGCTGCTCTCCACGTTCTTGCCGGCTTGTAACACCTCCGGGCGGCGTTCCATGGCGATATCAATGGCTTCCTGCAGACTGATGGCCTCCAGCAAGGTGGTCGGGGGATCGGTCGGCATCAGGCGGAGGTCCTGCCGGAGTTCTTCCTCTGCGGGATTCAACAGCCGTCGCAATTGGTCTTCCTGGTCGCGAATGGATTTTTCGGCGACGAGAATTTGCTCGACACGCGAGGCGACGGCCGCTTCCGCCTGCAGGACGTCGACGATCGACATGACGCCCGCCTTGGCCTTGGCGCGGTTGCTGGCGAGAAGCTCTTCCGCTGCCTTGAGCGCCGCCTGCGCGACCTTGAGATTTTCATTCGCAAAGACCATCTCCCAGAATGTCTGCTCGACGGTGGCAATGACGGTCAGGACGCGATCGAGGAACACATGTTGTTCGACGGTGGCGTTGTTCTGTGCGATCGAAATGAAGGTCCGGTTCACATCCGTGCCGAAATTTCTCAATAGTGGCTGCGTGACGGTTAGTGCGAGGCCGCCGGTCCACGCCGGGTTGAAGAGAAAGGTGTTGGGCCCGCTGACATAGCTGCGTTGGGGGCTGTAGTTCAGGTCATAGTTCGCGCCGGTCGGGAGATTTTGCGTGATGTCGGCGGTGACGCTGGAGGTGTTCTGGTCGAATTTGGTGATGTCCTGCAAGTTGGCGCCGGTAAATCCGAGGATCGGTCGATTCAGGGGCGCAACCTGTCTGTTGTATTGGCCGTTCAGGCTGATGGTCGGGTCGAACTTCGCTTGTTCAATGATGATGTCGGCTAAGCGGCTTTCTTTGGTTTGCCGGCCGATGTGGATATCGAGGTTATTCTGCAGTGCTTTCAGGACGGCGTCGGCCAGCGACATGGCTTCACGTCGTTCGGTCGGGACGGGTTTGGTCACCTCCAGACCGAAAGAGGTGGAGGCCGTCCAGAGCCACAGCGCGGACGCGCTTGCGAGGACCAGGCAGCCCCGGAGCAGTGGATTCGTCATAACAAACTCCTTGATGGGAGATGCGGGTTGAGC
>DAONAB010000318.1:0-3709 GCA_035400805.1 Nitrospira sp.
TGGATTTGGCGCAGAGCGGAATTTCGAGCAGATCATTCTCGATAACCTCAAGACCGCCGGCGTGCAGCAAGCGCACAAGGAGGACCGCATCACGTTCACCTCGCTTGCGCCGTGGCCGGGCGAGTATGTCTGTGCCGAAGGCCGTTACCAGGAAAGCGGCGTTGAGAAGCGCGCAGGCATCTTCATCGGCCCGGAATTCGGCACCGTGCCACGTCCCGACTTGGTGAAAGCGGCCCGCGAGGCGGGTGATGCAGGCTTCGACGTGCTCATCGCCTGCGCCTTCAACTACGATGCCCACGCGACCGACTTTAACAAGCTGGGCCGCGTCCCCATTCTGAAGGCGCGGATGAATGCCGACCTGCACATGGCCGAAGACCTGAAGAACACCGGCAAGGGCAACCTTTTCGTGATCTTCGGTGAGCCGGATATCGACCTCATCACCGAAAAGGACGGTCGCCTACGGGTGAAAGTGAACGGTGTGGACGTATTCAAGCCCCAGCTCGGGAAGGTGGAGTCGAGCAGCACCGACGAAATCGCCTGCTGGTTCATCGACACCGACTACAACGAGGAGAGCTTCTTCGTCCGCCACGCCTACTTCCTCGGCCAGAACGATCCTTACGGGTCGCTCAAGACAACGCTCAAGGCCGAGATCAACGCCGAGGCATGGGAGACACTGAAGAGCGCCATCTCGCGCCCGTTCGAAAAACCCAAGTCCGGCCGCATCGCCGTCAAAGTTATCAACCACCTCGGCGACGAGGTGATGAAAGTGTTCCGCACCTGACACGCATACTGTGCCACTCCTTTTATCCACTAGGAGCTATTTGATAGTAGCATGCGGATTTGTCTCCTCTAACATAAAAACTTTTACCTTAACACCCCAACATGCCGACACCCAACTCATGGAGTTTCTATGGCCGGCGTTCCGAATTAGCTCAGCTGCGCGCCATCCTGGATCGGCGCCGGTGGTTTTTTCTGCAAATCTCAGGCCGTCGTCGCATCGGTAAGACCACATTAATCCAGGAAGCGCTGAATACCGAAGAGCGTGCCCGGACACTCTACATCCAGATACCGGACTCCGACCCGGTGGGCGTGATCGCCGCCTGCAACGGTTATCTGGAGACGTTTGGAATGTCCGACCGGGTGTCCGACCTAGCCGATTTGGCGAAGTTGATCGGACGCCTGGCCGAAACCGGCCGGATCATCGCCATTGATGAGTTCCAGTATTTCCATCGCAAGCAGCTTAGCGATTTCTGCTCATTCCTTCAGGCGGAGGTGGACCGGCTATCCGCCCTGTCCTCCGCAGTTAAGGGTGGTCTGATTGTGCTCGGATCATTGCACGCCGAGATGGCAGCCTTGTTGGAAGACCGAAGCGCCCCGCTGTTCAACCGAACGACGGATCGGCTCGAACTGGGGCATTTAGACATTGGCTCGATCTTGGAAATCTTGCGGACACACGCGGATGACAATCCGTGCCGCCTGCTCTTTCTCTGGAATCTATTCGAGGGCGTGCCCAAGTTCTATCGCGATGCCTTCGAACAAGGCGTGCTCAACACGGATCGACGTCAGCTGCTGCGCCAAATGTTTTTCTCCAGCTCCTCGCCGCTGCGAGGAGAAGCCGACAACTGGTTCCTACGAGAGTTGCGAGGCCGCTACGACATGGTGTTGCAGCATTTGGCTAGGCATCCGGGCTGCACCAACGCTGACATTGAGGCGGCAATCGCCCAGGTATCGCGAATCGGTGAGGCCAAGCAGGTCGGGGGTTACCTCAAAATCCTCACCGAGCGCTATCGCATGATCGAGCGCAAGCTCCCGATTTTCGCTCCGACCAAGGCGCGCAGCGGGCGCTACTATATCCGGGATAATTTTCTGCGGGCATGGCTGTCGGCCTTGCAACGGCCTGTCGCGGCCACGGCGTTTCGTCCCTTGGAAGAACTCCTGGCGCAGGCCGACGAGCGCTTAGCCACCGTGGAAGGGTTTGGGTTGGAATCCCTCGTCGGCCAACTCTATGAAGAGCGAAGCCGTCTGGGATTGGGAGACTTTCCGCTCAGTGAACGCATCTGCGGCTACTGGGATCGTGGCGACGTGGAAATCGACTTAGTGGCTCTGGATGAGAAGAATAGCCGCATTCGTTTCGGCACCTGCCGCCGTGACCCCGACAAGTTGTTTGCCTCACTTGGTGGATTGAAGTCGGGGGCTGAATCATTCCTCAACGCACATGGGAAATACAGGGGCTGGACAATTGAGTTTGTCGCGATTGCTCCTGCCATCCCTGCGGACCTGAAAGCGAGGTTGATCGCTGCCGATATGTTGGTTGAGGACCTCCACGATCTGACCCGCGGAATGTAACAAATCATGGACTTCCGAATCGCCGACACCTTCACCGATAGCCTTGCCCGTCTGACAGGAGACGAGCAGAAGGCGGTCAAGACGACAGCGTTCGACCTGCAGATGAACCCGGCGAATCCGGGGATGAGTTTCCACAAGATCGATCATTCCAAAGACAAGAATTTTTGGTCCGTGCGAGCGGGTTCCGACATCCGCCTGATCGTGCACAAGACTTCGGGGGGCCTGCTGCTGTGCTATGCCGATCACCACGACAAGGCCTACGCCTGGGCGGAACGGCGACGGCTCGAAACCCACCCGAAGACAGGCGCAGCCCAGATGGTGGAGCTTCGCGAGACGGTGAAGGAGATACTCGTCCCGAAGTATGTCGAAGCACCGGTTCCTACGCCTGTGAAGAAGTCCAGGTCCGAGCCCCTGTTCGCCGGCTTCAGCGACGACGAATTGCTTGGTTTTGGTGTGCCCACAGGGTGGCTGAACGATGTCAGATCGGCGACCGAGGAGACCCTGCTCGGACTGACGGAATACCTGCCCAGCGAGGCAGCCGAGGCCCTGCTGGAACTTGCCACCGGCGGGAAACCACGAGCAGCGGAAACGACAGCGGCACCTGCAAATCCCTTCGACCACCCGGATGCGCAACGCCGATTCCGGATCATGGCCAACGTGGACGAACTCATGCAGGCGCTCGAGTACCCATGGGACAAGTGGACGGTCTTTCTCCACCCCGAGCAGCGGCAGATGGTCGAGCGCGACTATCGTGGTCCGGCCCGCGTTGCGGGTTCGGCAGGCACGGGAAAAACCATCGTCGCACTTCACCGCGCAGTACATCTGGCCAAAGACAATCCCGATTCGCGGGTCTTGCTGACAACATTTTCCGACACGCTTGCGAGCGCATTGCACACCAAGCTCAAGCGCCTTGTCGGCAGCCAGCCTCAACTGGCGGACAGGATCGACGTGGCCTCGCTCGATACGATCGCCCAACGCCTTCACCGCTCGTTGGTCGGTCCTGCAAAGTTGATTTCGTCGGAAGAATTGAAGACCGCCATGCTGGCCGCATCACAATCGGCCACCGGCCACAAATTCAGTCTTCGTTTCCTCCTATCCGAATGGGATCAAGTCGTCGATGCCTGGCAGTTGACGACCTGGGATGGCTACCGCGACGTCGCCCGGCTCGGTCGCAAGACTCGTTTGCCCGAATCCCAGCGGAAACTTCTCTGGTCGATCATGGAACTCGTGCGGGCGGGCATCGCAGCACGGGGAGCGGTGACGGCGGCGACGCTGTTTACGTCCACGGCAGAGGCCATCGGGAAAGCGAAGAATCCTCCGTTTGACTTCGCGGTGGTCGATGAAGCGCAGGACATCGGCGTAC
>DAONAB010000319.1:0-3705 GCA_035400805.1 Nitrospira sp.
TGACGGAGATCAAAGAGAAGTATCAGGACGAACGCCGCACGAAGATCGTCAAGGAAGAAGCGGAACTCACGCTCGAAGACCTGATCGCCGAAGAAGAAGTCGTCGTAACGATTTCGCATGCCGGGTACATCAAGCGGAACGCGGTGACGCTGTATCGCGCGCAGCGGCGGGGCGGCAAAGGCAAGATTGCCATGGGCATCAAGGAAGAGGATTTTGTCGAAACCCTCTTCACGGCCTCCACGCACGACGCCCTGCTGTTCTTTACCGACGCGGGTAAGGTTTACTGGCTCAAAGTCCACGAAATTCCCGAGGCGAGCCGTGCTGCCAAGGGGAAGGCACTGGTCAATTTGCTCGCGCTGTCCAAGGACGAAAAGGTCACGGCCACGCTGCCGGTGAAAGAATACCGTGCCGACCGCTTTGTCATCATGGGCACCAAGCTGGGCGTCATCAAGAAGACGGAACTATCCGCCTACAGCAATCCGCGCCAGGGCGGCATCATTGCGCTCTCGCTCGATGCGGGTGATAAGTTAATCGGTGTGGATCTCACCGACGGCCAGCGCGAAATTCTGTTAGGCACGAAGCAGGGCATCACCATCCGCTTCAAAGAGGAAGATGTCCGGGCGATGGGACGCACGGCCCACGGGGTGCGCGGGATTACCCTGGAGGCGGGTGATGAGGTCATCGGCATGGAGACCATCACGCCCGATTCCACGACGGCGATTCTCACGGTGACCGAAGGCGGCTACGGAAAGCGCACGCCGGTGAACGAGTATCGCGTACAAGGACGTGGCGGCAAGGGCATCATCAGCGTCAAGACCACGGAACGGAACGGCCCGGCCGTCGGGTTCCTGCAGGTCCGGGATGAGGATGAAATTATGTTGATGGCTGCGCAAGGGAAAGTGTTGCGCTGCAAGGTCGACGACATCCGTGAAATCGGACGCAATACGCAAGGCGTGCGTCTGCTCGATATGGATGGTGATGAGGATCGCGTTGTTGCCGTGGTGCGGCTGGTCGAACGTGAAGAAGGGGTGCCCGAAGAGGGCGAGTCGTAATTCCGTGAACGGCGGCGGTTTGAGGCGGTGCTCACCATGGGTATGAACCACCAGAATCCCCCGTCAGCCGGGATTCCGGGGAGAGCTCCCGCCAAGCGTCCCCTGGATACGGTGGTGAAATTGGCGCTGGGCGTCCTGTTCAGCTCCTTTGCATTGATCTGGGGCGGCATGTTTCTCAGCCGGCCCGATCGGTCCATTCCCCCCTATAGCATCGGCTCCCAAGAGCGTAGCATCGTCGCGGTGCATGTCCCGTCCTGGACGAGCGATACCGAGATCGAAACCTTGATCGAACGATTCCGGAAGGTCGCGGCGGAAACCCGGAATTTCGGCAGCATGAAAATTCAGCCGACGACGCTGGACGATCCCATGGGGCGTTACCAGCACATCGCGATTTACATCTTCACCGACGAGGGGTGGACGGAACCGGAAGTGCTGCACAAGTATGTGATGGGTGAAGACCCTGCGGTGCGGGACGGTTTCGAGGGGTCGGTGCGAGGGTTCTACCGGCTGGACGACCAGGAAGAGGAAGGCCGCATCGGGCCTGTTCCAAAAGGCAAGGATAGCGCGGCCACCGCCGCCTTTTCACGGCAGTTGTTCAAGGGCCCCGTCGTGAAGAGTCCGGCGGCGGCACAGACAACGCCTGGACCATGACGGCCGCGAGTCGATCCCTGAGGGCGGGATCCTGAATGCCCTGCGTATGGAGTGCGGCTTCACGGAGCAATTCAGCGCTCGGCTGAGGTGGAGTCTCATCGAGGGCGGCTGTCGGCGGGCTCACCGTGCGCTCGGCAGAAAACTCCCCAATGCGCAGGACGATTTCAGTCACCAGTTGGTCTCCGGCCATCCCATTCACCTTTTCCAAGAGCACCGGTTTGAGGAAGGTGAGTTGCTGGAGCCACACCGAATTATGCACGTAGACGTGAAGCTTTTTAAAACGGATTTGGTCGGGACGCGTGTGCGTGGCGATCGGTTCACCCACGATGTCGGGCCAATGGCGTCGCAGGCGCGCCTCGAAGAGTTTGCTCTCCAAGCCCAATCGATGGGCCACACCTGTTAGAATGGTGCCGAAGGAATCGAGTTTGCTCTGCCCGCGCATGGCGGCATCATAACAAAATGCGCGTGAGTGAAACAGCGGTCTTCCACTCAATATGACCAAGACGCACGATTCAGACGATCAGTACAAGGTCGTGGCCACCAACAGAAAGGCCTACCACGATTATTTTATCGAAGAGAAGTTCGAGGCCGGCGTCATTCTGCGTGGAACCGAAGTGAAGTCGTTGCGCGAGGGCCGCGTCAACCTCCAGGACAGCTACGCGTCGGTCGATGACGGCGAGGTGTACCTCAACCATTGCCACATCAGCCCCTATTCGCATGGCAACCTGATGAATCATGATCCGCTCCGAAAGCGGAAGCTCCTACTCCATCGCAAGGAAATCAATAAACTGATCGGGAAAACTCAGCTCAAGGGCCTCACCCTGGTTCCTCTGCGCATCTATTTTTCCAAACGTGGCCACGCCAAAGTGGAGCTGGCCCTGGCAAAGGGCAAAAAACAATACGATCGCCGCGAGTCCATCAAGGCTCGTGAGGCTGGCCGAGAAGTCGAGCGGGCGATCAAGAGCCGGAAATAGCGCGTCCCACGTTTCTCATGGCCTGCAGGCCGTCGCCTCCCCTCCTCCAGTGAGTGTGGTGGCACTTGTGTCCCCCCATCGGTTCTGCCGTATCTCTTTCCTCTGACGGCACGGGATTATCCTTAGTGACTCCCTCAATCGTGCTCCTCTCTCGTGGGGGCGTTGCCCATAGATCAATTCAGGCCGTTCCAAAGAAACGATATGTTTGGGCTTGACTTCGTTCTAACTAGAACTATTATAGTGGGGGTGCGGCGATCGGGGGATGGCCGTCTCCTCTTGCCGGTGACGGGAGTCGACGGCTCAGCGCGTCGCGCACCGGCTCAACTCAGGGAAGAAAGGAACGACAACGATGTTGGTTGTACTCGGTGCCACAGGACATACGGGATCGGTCGTCGCGCAGACCCTATTGGCGCATAAGCAGCCGGTGCGAGTCGTGGTGCGCTCAGCCGATCAAGTTGCAAACTGGGTTGCGAAGGGCGCCGAGGCCGCCGTGGCCTCGCTGGATGATCAGGCGGCTCTGACGAAGGCGTTGCAAGGCGCATCAGGCGTCTACCTGTTGATCCCGCCGAATTATGGCGCGACGGCATGGCTGGCCGAACAACGGCGGCGGGTCGACCAGATGGCAGAGGCCGTCCAGGCGAGCGGGATTGCGCATGTGGTGGTGTTGTCGTCGATTGGCGCGCACCTTCCGGACGGAACCGGGCCGATACGCGCGGCTCGGTATGGAGAACAACGGCTCACTGCGGTGGCGCCGAATGTTACGATCCTGCGGCCCGGGTACTTTATCGATAACTGAGCCTCTGGTATCGGGACCGCCAAGAACCAGGGCCTGGTGCCCTCGTTTATTCCGCCGCAGATGTCGATTCCGATGATCTCCACGAGGGACATCGGGCGTGTGGCGGCGGAGCGTTTGATGGCCGGAGCTCGAGGCCATGCGATTGTGGAACTCGCGGGTCCAGAGGAGTACAGTCCTGAACAAGTCGCTACTGCTCTTGACCCGCGAGTTCCACAATCGCATGGCCTCGAGC
>DAONAB010000320.1:0-3692 GCA_035400805.1 Nitrospira sp.
CGATATGACTGATGGTCGAATCGGTGAGACCGCAAACCTTCGACGAATCTGTCGCTGCCAAGCACCCCCCGTACCTGCTCACAGGGAGCATCCTGTCCGATTCCCCCGGCAACAAAGGCCCGATATTTCCGCTCCGCAGCAGCCCGGCGTCGCCTCGACGACGATCGCCTTGAAGTGGCCCGGCAAAAATTGGCCCACCCGATCGTGACGGCAGCTAAAGGCTTGGGTATAGCCCCCATTGAGCTGACGCATGGCGGTGGAGCGATTGGCCTGGGGCGTTTCGACCAGCAGGTGGAAGTGGTTGTTCATCAGTCAGAAAACGCCCCCCCCTCTACCCTCCTCACGTCGTCTTATACAGTCTGCATAAGACGGCACATAGGCCGTCCGCCGGACCCTTCCCTCCGGATAAGGAACATGGTGCCGGCAACTCTATCTACGCCTCAGGGCGTAGCTGCATAACAAACCCTGCGATTCCTGCCCTCCCTGAGAAGTGGTGTGTCGGGAGTTTCTGTGGGAAGCGTCTCCTTCGTTCCTGATCGCCGCTGGTCCGAGTGCGGACCCGGGACGGTGCGGAAATCGTGCAGGAGTCAGTTCAGAGTCGTGGCAACGGGCAGCACACTCCCCTATCATCTGTATCGTTTTGCGACACAGGCATATAATGCACGTATTTTCACTCACTACGCGCTTGACAGATCGATGTGGCCGGAGTAGGTTTTCGAGCGCTTGCAACGCACGGGAATTGCGAGCAGCCGCTCGGCGACGCACACCATGCGCATGCACCATCCGCAGTGATTCGCCCTATCGCATGGACCGCGTCATGACTCTCGGTATCGGAAAACAGCTCTTCGAAAAAATACACGACTATCCCCTCGACAAACAACCGGGCGTCAGAGACTTTCTCTTCTATTTCGTTCCCTCAAACGACGGCTATGGTAAAGGCGCGCGGGCATTTTTCAACAGGTTCTATCGACATCACGTCAAAAAAGACGCGCGTAGCCTCCAAGACATCGTGGAGGCCCTGCACCAAGAGGTGACCACCGGCGGTGTCCGGCATATTCGGGAAGTGATTCTGGTGGCCCATGGCACCGCGCAAGGCCTGATCGCACCGATTCTGAACACCGCCTCCAGCGAGACAATGCAAGAGTACAAATACCTCACGGCCTTCTCCCTGGCGTGCCTGCAACAGGATTTTCTCGACGGGAAATTCCCCGATTTCCAAGCAAAGCGGCGAACGATCCTTCCACACCTGCAGAACGATTCCTGGATCACGGTCAGGGCATGTAACTTCGGCCAGTCGAGGGAAGGCCTCTACGCGTTGCATTCGTTCTGGGGCGGTAAACCCAACGTCTATGCCCCCACGGATTACCAGTTCTTCGGCTCGCACCCGATTATGGAAGGCATGCGGTTCGAAACCAGACTAGAGGTGCATGGACATCTAGCCAAACAACGCTTTCTGGCGGGAGACATACACAGTCCGGAGCGGAAAGACGCAATCGTTCGTGCCCTATCCGATCCGGCCAGTTTTTCCGAACGATTCGCCCTGATCTCGATGCGCCTCGACGGCCCCGAGCCGGAGGAGGCGCAACGATATGAAGGGGTGATCGATGCACTGGATGCCGGGCGAGTTCCGTCTTCCATCCAATCCACCTTCGCCGAACAAGGATTTCCGCTTTCGAACCGGCTCCGCGTCTCCGTTGTCGACCGACACAGCGCGTGGCTCCTGAAGGACGTGATCACACACGAAGGCTCACAGTACAGAATCGATTACCGCGTCTACGAGGAGGTCGCCCTCAGCGAGCCGGGGAATCGCCGGCGCGCCAAGTTGTGGGCCGAGGCCACACTTGTTGCTACTCCCAGCGCCCACGAGTCCTTCCCGCTTCAGTTGTTCTTTTATCAAGGCGATCACGACCTCTGGCGAGGTCGGCTGTTCACCCTGGCATTCCATACCGAAGACGCCGACGCCGACCCGAGGGACAAACAGAAGTTCAACGCGGTGATGGCGCTCCTCAACGCCAAGCGCTTCCGAGACGAATCGGGAACCGGTGTGGATATCCGCGCAGAGTTCAGCAGCGAGCACCAGATCGAGCTCTCTGGAAACGCCACCATCACGTTGGTCTCAGGACCGGATTCGTTTGGCCGAATCACCTGGGCCATTCGAGATCAGCAAGCCTATCTCGTCAAACTGGAGCATCCCTCGTCCTCAAACGGCATCCCGACCCACACCATCACCGTCTACGAACACCCCGATAAAGCCTCCCAGCTTACACGCGAATATGAGCTCATGTCCTTTCTCGGAATCTCTCCGGATACTCCCGGGACTGAATTGGCGGCCTACCTGGATCGCCTCAGCCTCGACGAGCTGGCCGCCTTGATCGATTACGTACGTGCCGCCTACAAACCGGCCTATGCTCTGTACCTCCATCACGCCCAACAAGCGCTGCGGCGCAAGAAGGGATTCGGCGAATGGATGCGGCAACGGGAACCCGACCTTGCGTTCGCCGTGCTCCCCACCGGCATGTCCTACTCCGAGCTTTCGTTGTCGGAACGAGAGGATAAGCGCGCGATCGCATACGATTTCGAGTTCAACGGGAGCTGGCACGAAGTCAAGTCGGCGGATCCCCCGGCAACGCCGGCGCAGAATGATCTGTTTGCCGAAGAGCGCCTCGGACCAAAGTTTAAGATCCCGGAGGAGGCCCTGGTTCAACGCACGAACCTTCCGAACTTGGAGCCCGACTCGCCGTATACGGATCTCGAAGAGCTGCGCACCCTGGACAGGATCGGATTCGCGCCGATGTTCTCCGTCGAGAAGCACACCTTCGACCCTGTGAAGGACACGGACGAACTGAGCTGCGAGGAATTCGCGGCAGTGATTGCGAAATGGAAAGAGGTAGACCGTCTGGCGCCGGATGAGATCCGCGCCATTCTTGCCGCTCAACGCACCAGCACAGGGGAGTCCTACCTCGATATCATCCAGCAACTGGGCAGTCATTACAGCCTGCTCAGAAATATGGGCAAGCTGGTCGAGCTGTTCAAATTGCCGGTTATCCCGGTGACCGGGTACAGCATCTCCAAAGAGATCACCAAACAGATCGTCAAACGGGTGCCGGTTCTCGCGCGGATTGCGCTGTTGAGCGCCTTGTTCGAAGTGGTTTGGGTCTTTGAAGTCCCGTTCAAGATGTGGATGAAATTCCTTGAAGCGCAGGAGGACGCCGCCCGTGCCTGGGAAAATAAGGCGAAGCTGACCGCAGTGCGGCAGTGGTTGTCCGAACTCTTGGATCTCACCTACCTACGCGAAAGCGACTTCCCGGATCGCCTCGACATCGACATTTCGACGCCTGTCTCGGCTGAACCCTACTACATCGGACGTTACTACGCGCAACAGGTCAATGATCACGGACGGTATTACCGGGCAATCTTCGCGCCGGAGGCCATGAAACGCGGATACGACAAGGGCGCCGAAATGATGCCGGCAGTGGGAACGGAGATCGTCCGTCACGCCGAGGAAGCCATCGGAGACGTGCTGCAAGGACTGAACCTCGACAGTTGCAAAATCTCCGTTTTGAACGATGCCGGCTTCATCGATCTCTCGAAACTCAAAGCGTTGGTCGTCCGCCAGTTGACGAGAGCACTGCTCGACCAGTTGCCAAAAGTATAGGCGGGAAAGTCGTCTTCCTATGACCAACCAACTCACA
>DAONAB010000321.1:0-3659 GCA_035400805.1 Nitrospira sp.
GGAAGCAACGGTAAGCGGTTCGTTCTGTGTGCCGCAGGATCACCTGGCCCCACTTATTTTGACGGCTGAGCGGGAAACGGGTACGCCTGTCTCCTCAGGCATTCGAGTGTCTTGCTCGGCGCCCACGCGTATGAGTCGCGAGAGTTCTGGCGAACGTGGATTACCAAGTCTCCGCAAGAAAATACCGGCCCGGAACCTTTGACGACGTCATCGGGCAGTCGCACGTCGTGCAGACGCTGATGAATTCGATCGCCACTAAGCGGATTGCCCATGCGTTTCTGTTTTCGGGCACCCGCGGCGTGGGAAAAACGACGGTTGCGCGGATCCTGGCGAAAGCACTCAATTGCGAACAGGGGCCGACGGGTTCCCCCTGTAACATCTGTGCGAATTGCCAGGAAATCACGCAGGGGACCTCGGTGGATGTGGTCGAAATCGACGGCGCCTCGAACACCAGCGTCGACGATGTGCGGGAGATTCGCGAGAACGTGAAGTTCACCCCGTTCCGGGGACAGTATCGGGTCTACATCATCGACGAAGTGCATATGCTCTCCAACTCGGCGTTCAACGCCTTGTTGAAAACCCTGGAAGAGCCTCCTTCCCATGTGGTGTTCATCTTTGCGACGACGGAAATTCATAAAATCCCTGCGACGATTCTCTCCCGTTGCCAGCATTACAATTTTCGCCGGATTTCAAAAGCTGAAATTATGCAGCGGCTGCGGCATGTGGCGGAGCAGGATGGATTGACCATCGAAGACCGCAGCCTGATGGCTTTGGCGCGCGCCAGTGAAGGCAGCATGCGTGACGGGCTGAGTCTCCTGGATCAAGTGATTGCGTTCGGCGGTAAGATGATTCGCCATCAGGATCTGGAAACCTTGCTCGGCGCGGTTCCGCAGGAGCGGGTGCGGGCGATGATTGAGGCCGTGATCGAACAGCACAGCGCCAAGGCCTTGCAGGTCATCGCCGGGCTCTTGGATCAAGGCCACGACGTACGCGCCTACTGCGCCGATCTGGTGGAGTATGTGCGGAATATGTTGGTCGCGGCCGTGGTGCCCGCAGGCCCAGAATTGCGGGGGCTGATCGAGGCGACGGATGAAGATTTGACGCAATTGGCTCGGGACGCGGAACAGTTTTCAGTTGAGCATCTTCAAGAACTCTTTCGATTGTGGACGGCAGCGGAGGATCATTTGCGGGTGAGCGCCCATCCGCGGTTTGTGCTCGAAACGGCCGCTGTTCGGGCGACTCGCTTGTTGCGCGCCCCGGAACATCCGGCGGGGCAGCCTGGAGTGACTGCGCCGGTAAGTGCTTCCCCTGCCGGTCGTGGAACGGTCGCCCGTCCATCGGCATCTTCGGAGAAGGTGGTTCCACCCAAACCGACGAAACGTGACCTGGCGAAGACCGGCTCTGATGCGGAAGAACGGCCGGTTGTTCCGAGCGGGGCGGCTCCAGTGCCGTCTCCTGTTGCGCGTCCTCGTGAAGCGGTGGTTCCGCCAAGTCAGATTCCTGCGTCGCCTGCCCAGACTCCCGCGATCGCACAGGTTCCGGTCGAGCCGATTCCGCAAAAGGCCGAGACCGTGTCTCCTCTCGCAACTGGCTCATCCGGGGCAGAGATCAAGTGGGAAGAGTTTCAAGAAGCCGTATCGGCTCAACATCCCAATATTGCGCCGTTCCTGGAAATGGGTCGGGTCATGAAGATCGAGGGCAGCTTGGTCACGTTGGGGTTTACCAAGCAGGCGACGGTGGCGCGATCGATGCTGGAGAAGGAAGACAATCTGCAGGCTCTGGCGGCGTTAGGAGAACGTCTCTACGGAAGTGCATTACGGGTTCGAATCATCGAAGTGGCGGAGCAGGAGCCGGGTGCCGCCCCCACGATGAAACAGCTGAGGGTCGCAAAGGAGCAGGAGCAACGCGTGATCCTCACACAACAGGCGAAGGCGCATCCTCTCGTGAAGCAAGCGCTGGAGATGTTCGGCGGAGAATTGGCCGAGGTTCGCACGACGACTCCGGCTCAGGAGGTACAGGAATGAAAAGTCCATTCGGGAATATGTCCAACATTTTGAAACAAGCGCAGGCCATGCAGGAACAAATGGCCAAAGTGCAAGAACAGGCCGCGACCAAGACGGTGTCCGGAACCGCAGGGGGAGGCATCGTGACCGTGACGGTGAACGGCGCCATGGACCTGGTGAGCGTGAAGATCGATCCGGAAGTGGTGAAGGCCGGGGACGTTGACATGTTACAGGATCTTGTCGTTGCGGCCGGCAATGATGCACTGAAGAAGTCACGCGAAATGATGGCTGAGGAGATGAAGGCGGTCACGGGCGGAATGAAGATTCCCGGTCTGTTCTAGTACGACCGATCCCTTTCTTGTGTGGATGGGACGAGGCTTCGGGCTTCCGGTGTATGAGGTCCGTCTATGAAAGTGCGTCATGAGTATTGATCAGCAGGGATTGCTGGCAAAATTGGTCCGTGAGCTCGTGCGGTTGCCCGGGATCGGTCAGAAAAGCGCACAGCGGCTGGCATTTCATCTCCTCAAGGCGGAGCGGGAGGAAGCGTTGCGGCTGGCCGAAGCGATTCAGGCCGTGAAGGATGGACTCTCGTTTTGCCGCCAATGTCGCAATATCGCCGAGGGTGAGCTCTGCGAGTTTTGCCGGGATCCAAAACGGGATCGCAGCAAGATTCTCGTGGTGGAGGAGCCGAGCACGTTGTATGCGATCGAGCGTGCCGGTGGATACCGGGGGCTGTACCACGTTTTGCTGGGGGTGTTGTCGCCATTGGACGGTGTCGGGCCATCGGATATTCGCGCGGAAGAACTGCTCGAGCGGGTCAAAGCCGGAGGGGTGGAAGAAGTCATTGTCGCTACCAATCCCACGATTGAAGGTGAGGCGACGGCGATTTACCTGACGCGACTGTTAAAGCCTCACCATGTCCGGGTCACGCGGATCGCCTATGGCATTCCCGTTGGGATGGATATCGAGTATGCGGATGAGGTGACGCTCGTGAAATCAATCGAGGGCCGACGAGACCTGTGATTCGGGGGAGCTGCGGCGTGCGCACGTGTCGTAGCAGCCAGGACGAACCGATTGACCCCTTCGATTTGCGGCTGCTATAGTCCACACTCGTGAGAAGTACTGGCGGCGATACCGGCGTAGTGAACCGAGTATTTCATGAAGACTTCGACGAAAAAATCCACTCCCACCAGGAAGAAACCCGCACAGGCGAACGGGGTTAAGTACCCTGATATTCAGAAGGACCTGGAAGGCCAACGTGCGGCCATCCTCGCCGAAGCCGGAGTGGTGTTGACCAACCCGACCGGGCTGGAAGTGTTTCCGGACGTGAGCGACCAAGCGTCCGCAGAGGCCGACCAGCATTTCTCCTTTCGCATCCGCGAACGGGAGCGAAAACTCCTCAAGAAAATCGATGAAGCCTTGGGGCGACTGGCGACGCATACCTATGGTATTTGCGAAGGCTGCCAGGGCGATATTCCGTATAAGCGACTGAAAGCCCGCCCGGTCACGACGTTGTGCATCGAGTGCAAGACGAGTCAGGAAGAAGCTGAGAAGTCCCCCCGCTGAATCCCGGTCCTCCCCTGTTCACATTTCTTTTTTGCTATCCGGCGGCGCTTGTCCCCAAGACAACCCATCGTTATTGATGTTTCAGGGCTT
>DAONAB010000322.1:0-3631 GCA_035400805.1 Nitrospira sp.
CCCGGATACTGCGACTCCACGGTCTGCATGACCTGTCCCAGAGAAACGGATCCGCGTCCTTCGGCCGGTGTCGACTGAATGTCATATCGATCGATGGTGGGGGAAAACAGCCGCACGACCGCGTGAAACGGCGCCCGCAGATTAAGAAAGACGCCGGATACAAAGATAGCCAGGAAGATGAGCGAGAAATACACTCCCGACGTCTTGTGCAGGTCGAAGTGGAGCCGACGCACATGGGCCCGGCGTTTGATCGTCAACGCCGCACGCCACCCTCCGTTCCGCGGCCACCAGAGGTACAGACCCGTGAACAACGACACCATCAGCACCATCCCGATGATGGCGACGACCGTATCCCCGAACGGCGGGTCTCCGAACCGCGGCAACAGCAACGCATAGTGCAGTGCGAACACCAAGCCGACGAACGTGCGAGGCACGGCGCCGCCGAGGCCGGTCGGCCGGACCAATCGGGAACCGATGACCTCGGCGCTATAGGGGTCTACGAACACGTGGTGGAGTTCGAAATCCATCGGTGCCTTCGCGTCCGGCCTGGATGGCACCAGCACGTTCCATCGATAGGCAATTCCGTCATGACGAGGATATTGCCCGAAAACCAGTTGGGCGCCCGGCGGCATCGTGCGCATCGCAGCCGCCACGATCTCATCCATCGGACGATAGGCTGCCGCGCCATCGGGCTTCGATGCCACCCGGATCAGGTCGGGGTTCAACCACTCATCGATCTCCAGATGAAACACAAGAATGCTGCCCGTCAGTCCGATCAGCACCAACAACGCTCCGGCCGTGAGCCCGAGGTATCGATGAGCCAGTAACCAACGCTTGCGTAGGGCGGCTACCGTCAGCGGCACCGTGGGCTCTGTGAAGAACATTCGCCGTCTCTCATTTCTGTGTCAGTATTCAAGGCGTAACGACCCGAATACCGTCATAGGCGCGCCGGGATAGACGCCGTTGCGCGGCGCCACGTTCGAATTCAGATCGGCATTTTCGTAGTACTCGTGATTCAGGAGGTTGCGGACCGTTACCTGCGCAATCGCCCGCGTCGGCCCCATCATCCAGCGATAGGCTGCGAAGCCGTCCAGCCGTACGTACCCCGGCAACGTGAAGGTATTTTGAATGTCTCCATGCCGGGAGCCGGAGACGTAGGCCCCGAACCCGACACTCAATCCCTTCGCTGGACCGCTCAGTTCGGCAAAATCATATTTCATCCACAGGCTGCCTCCATGCAGAGGCACACCCGGCAAACGTTTCTCCTGCAGCCCCGAGTTGTCTTTGGTGACCTTGGTATCGGTATAGGCGTAACTGCCGATCAGACTGAGGCTCTCCGTCACACGGCCGGTCGTGTCGAATTCGACGC
Source organism: Nitrospira sp. (assembly GCA_035400805.1). Taxonomy (GTDB): domain Bacteria; phylum Nitrospirota; class Nitrospiria; order Nitrospirales; family Nitrospiraceae; genus Nitrospira_A. The sequence continues at coordinate 1,370 of DAONAB010000322.1, forward strand.
CCTGGCTGCGTTGCTCACCCACCACGATCCTCGCGAGCGGATCGCCGCTGGCCAGATCCGGCGTGACGAGATTGTTTCGCGTCAAATGATAGAAGGCCAAGGTGGCATTCAAGCGGTGCTCAAAGAGATCCGCCTTGAATCCGGCCTCCTGTTGTTTGCCGGTCTGCGGGGGAAACGGCTGATTGTTCGAAGACACCCCGTTATTTGCGCCGAAGGACGTCACGTAGTTGCCGTACGCCGCCAGCCAGGGGGTCAGGTCATAGAGGAGACCGACGCGTGGATTGAAGCGTGAGTCTTTTCGCGTGACGCCATCCACATTCGCGCTTGCCTGGTCGAAGTTTCCGGCCGTGCCTCGCGCCACCTCGGCCCAGTCGTACCGGCCGCCGACGAGCAGATGCAGCTTCTTCCCGAGGGTGATCTGATCCTGCAGATAGAGCCCGTACCATTGTTCGTGGAAGACGCTGATGTTCCTGCCCGGCCGGTCGGTCGTCGCGCGGGCGGCAGTGAAGAGGCTTGGCGCAATCCCGTAGGTCGGATTGAAGAGGTCGATCGCGAGAGCCGGGTTGCCGGAAGTAAAATTGCCGTAGATGCCGTAGTCGGTGGCAGCCCTGGTGTAGTCCATCCCGATCAACAACGTGTGTTGCGTTCCCGCCACCGCGAATTTGCCGGTCAGGTCAAGATTCGTGGCATAGGTCCGCACGTAGCTCGTCTGGCCGAAGATGTTCCTGTTCAGTGTGCGTCCGTCAGCCTGGAGCGCGTTCCCGAACGCCGGCGCCGGATTCGCCCAGATACTCTCGGCATCGATAAAGCTGGAGAGAAAGCGGTTCGTCAGCTTCCACGACTCATTGAACGTATGATCGAGATTGAATCCGATATGCGTTTTGTTTGTGAACGACGCCGGCGTATTGGGATCGCCGTACGACCGGCTGATCGGGACGGGGGCCGGACGATTGCCGATGACCGGAATGCCGCTGTCGGCACGGAAGTCTTGCTTCAAGATCTCCGCATCCACGGTCATCGTCGTCTTATCGGTCGGCCGCCAGGTCACGCTGGGGTTAAAGACCTTGCGATCGATGAAGTTGAAATCGCGGAAGGACCCGCTGTTCTGATAGCCCCCGGCAAAGCGAACCGACAACGACCGACTATCGGTAATGGCCCCGCCGACGTCCCAGAGCGTGCGATAGAAATTGTAGGAGCCGAATTGTTGCTCCAGGGCGCCGTGCGGGGTGTCCAATGGCCGCTTCGTGTTGACGTTGACCATGCCGCCCGGCTCGATGCGGCCGTAGAGGATGGAGGCCGGCCCCTTCAACACCTCGATGCTGTCGATGTTGGCCGTGTCCATTTCGAACGGAAACCCTGACGGGGACGTGGCGAGCAGGCCATTGCGATAGGTTTTCCCGAGATCCGGAAATCCGCGAATGATGAATCGATTCCCCGATCCGATCGATTGATTCGGGCGGACGCCGCTGACGTTCTCCAACGCATCCTTCAACCGCGGCGTCTTCTGATCTTCCATGACCTGTGCCGATATGACCTGGATGCTCGCCGGGGTTTCCTGAATCGATGTATCGGTCTTCGTGGCTGTGAGGGTATTCGAGACGGTGTAGGAGTTCCGCGTGGATGCGACCAGCACCGGCTGTACGTCCACAACCGGTACGTCATCAGACTGCGAGACGCCGTCAGGCCTGGCGACAGGAACCGACGGCACCGGCAATGGTGGCACCGTGGAATGCGGAGAGACCGGTGATGGCTCTGCCGGCTCCACAGCAGGCTCCGAACTCGCCGCAACAGTGGACGCGTCTGGTGTGGCTTTGGGCGCAGCATGCGGTCCCACACAACCAGTGAGCGCGACCATGGCAAATACGACCCAGACCGACCCCTTGCACGGAGTCATGCTTGTTCCTGCTGAAGGATGGCCCTGAGATCCACACACGAACGGCAGCGCTTCCATAACACAAGGTCCTTTCCCTCGTAGTTGATGCGTAGCCTGGGCTGAGTCACCCGGCAGGCGCTTCGATAACGGGCTGATGTGCTGTAGAGGAGACTACGTCGTGATCAGCGAGGGAGGCGCGCGAAGCCCGAGAATCGTTGGATCGAAAACCGCAAGGGACTGAAACGAACCGGCATCGAACATAGGCGGCGTGAGCACAGCGCGCATGCGCAACACCCATTGCCACACCATGGCCGCGGGGGCGTCACCGGGCGAAGACGCATTCGATACGGTGCTCTGATGAGGATCGGCAACGGCGGGGCCAGACGGGA
>DAONAB010000323.1:0-3631 GCA_035400805.1 Nitrospira sp.
GCCGGTAGCGCGAGGCGCTGAAACCATTCGGTGGCGGCCTGAATGGTGAGGTCGTTCAACTGAATGAAATCGTGGCCGGCCAGTTTGACGAAGCGCGCGGCCGGTTTCAGTCGGCTGCCCTGACATGTCGGGCAGGTCGCCGGGCTGCGGTAGCGACTGAGCAGCACGCGCACGTGCAGCTTGTAGCGTTTCGTCTCCAGGTACTCGAAGTATTGGCGGACACCTTCCACCTGGTCGCTGCCTTCCCAGATCAGCTGCTGCACGTCGCTGGGTAGTTCCTGAAACGGAGCCGTCAAATCGACATCCAGCTTCTTCATGGCGAGCAAGAGCTGCTTCTGCCACCAGTCCGATCCCGGTTTGCTCCAGGGTTCGATCACGCCGCCGGCCAACGATTTGCTCCGATCCGGAATCACCAGGTCCTGGTCGTAACGCAGGATGTTGCCGAAGCCCTTGCATTCAGGGCAGGCGCCCAATGGATGGTTGAATGAAAAGAGCAGGGGGCGCAACGGCTCGAAGGTCCGGCCGCACCCCTGACAGCGAAAGTGCGTGCTATAGGTTCGCAGTCCCTGGCCGATGACATCCACTTGGCAGATCCCTTCGGCCTCCTGAAACGCGACTTCGATGGCCTCGATCAGGCGATGGCGATTGTCGGGTCGCAACACGAGGCGATCCAGCACCACTTGAAGGCCGGACTCGCGGGTCTCCGGGAGTGTGACCTGGTCGTGAAGGTCCAGGATCTCGTCACCGCACCGTAGTCTGGTGAACCCTCGCTTGATCAACGAGTCGAGCAGTGACCGGTCGTGCCCTGGCCCCAGATTGTTCACGGGGAATAAAATCATGGCCCGGGCGTCGGGAAATTGCGCCAGCAGTTCTTCGGCGAGCGAGCCCGGATGATACCCGCGAGCTTCCTGATTGCAGTCCGGGCAGACCGGTTTACCGATTTTGGCGAAGAGCAAGCGCAGCAGATCGGCGACTTCGGTCGCCGTGCCGACGGTCGAGCGCGCCGTGCGAATCGGATTCTTTTGTTCGATCGCAATGGCGGGGCGGATGTTGGTGATGCGGTCGACGTCGGGGCGATTCACCTTGTCGAGAAACATGCGCGCATAGGTCGAGAGGGATTCGACATAACGCCACTGTCCTTCCGCAAACAATGTGTCGAAGGCGAGGGAAGATTTGCCGGATCCCGACAGGCCGGTGATCGCCGTGACCTTGTTGTGGGGGATACGCAACGAGATATTTTTCAGATTGTTCTGACGTGCCCCTTCGATGATCAGTTCGTCGGTTGATCGAGTCGGAGGTGTACGGGATGCCACAGAGAAGTGCTCCTTTGAATGGATGACCGACCATCGTAGCAAGCGCTGCGGTCGTCTGCAATGTCATCGACCGGCCAGCGATGAGACTCGTGCGATCAGCTGGCCGGATTCGTATAATGACCCTTCTCATCTGAACGGCGGAGAGGATCGTATGATGGATCGTTCTGCGTATCTCGCGCGCATCGGATATGAAGGGGCGCTGACTCCGGTCATCGAGACTCTACGGTGCCTGCACCGGGCCCATGTGATGACCGTGCCGTTCGAAAATCTGGACATCCACCTCGGGCGGCCGATCTCGCTGGACCCCGCCGACCTGTTTCGAAAGATCGTCGTGGATCGACGTGGCGGCTACTGTTTCGAGCTCAATGGACTGTTTGCGCTCCTGTTGGAAGACCTCGGATTTGCCGTGACCAGGTTGGCTGCCAGGGTATCGTTCGAGGCGGAAGGCGTGCGCCCGCGAAGCCATCAATTGCTGAAGGTTCAACTTGGTGAAGCCGCATGGATTGCTGACGTTGGCTTCGGAGGTCATGGATTACTTGAACCTTTGAGAATGGCGGATGGGGAGGTGGAGCAGCAGGGGGCCGATCAATTCCGGCTCATCGCACAGGGGGAGGGAGGTTATCTGTTGCAATACGAGAGTGAGCCGGTGTGGACCAATCTTTACTCCTTCGCGCTGGATCCCTGGCTGCCCATCGACTATGCCTTTGCCAACTATTACCACTCCCACTCGCCGGATTCTCACTTCATGCAGCGACGCATCTGCACCATGCCGACGCCTGAGGGGAGGAAGACGCTTATTGATGGCCTGCTGAAGCTCAGGGGGCGAGGGGGGACGCAAGAACTTCAGGTAACGAGTGAAGATGAGGAACGGCAGCTGCTCCAGCAGCACTTCGGCCTCACTATCAACGATCACTTGAGGTTTTAAGGGTCGGGCGTTGAGTCGCGTGCGGCGGGGAGATGTGTGAAAGAAAGGGGAGGCTCGTGAAGGCACGATTAGGCCGTCGGTCCAAAGCATATAGTCAGGCAGAGCGGCTTGCCAGAATGATCCGGGCGCTCTCGAGCCGATCGATGTCCATCAACGATTTGTCCGGCGAGTTCGGGGTCTCAAGGCGGCAGATCTATCGCGACATCGATCGAATTCAGGAAGAAGGCCATCCGCTGGAGCAGTCTGATGGCGGTGGAGAAAAGTCGTGGCAATTGCCATTGGGCTACAAGGGGCTACCGCCGATTACCGTGACTCCCTACGAACTCATGGCGCTCCATCTTGCCAAAGCGCACGTTGCCTATCTGGCAGGCACTCCCTTCGTGGAGAATCTCGACAGTCTCATTGCGAAAGTGCAGGCCGGGTTACCCCACAGGGTGGCGAATCATCTCGCCCGCATCAACGACGTGTTCCTGCCGCGACAAGCGCCGGTTCGTGACTATTCCCGGCGGGCAGATGTCTTAGGCAAATTGGAGAAGGCGCTGCTCCTTCAGCGGACCGTGACGCTGCATCACATCAGGCCGGACTATGAGGAACCGGCCGAACATGGTGTGGATCCTTATCGGTTGGTGTTTCATCAGGGCGGTCTGTATGTGCTGGGCCTTTCGCATCGGGCCCAGGCTCTTCGCCTGTTTGCCGCCGAACGCATTGTTGCGATTGATGTGTCTGCCCAGAGGTTTGAGATCCCACCAGACTTGAAGCTTGAGGCGAGCTATGCGCACCTCTTTGGACTGATCGAAGAACCGGCGCAGACGGTGCGGATCCGTTTCAGTGCCGAGGTGGCGTATCTCATCATGGAGCGTCGCTGGCATCCCAGCCAAAAGCATACGGTCGAAAAAGATGGATCCATTGTCGTCACATTCTCCACCGGCGGCACGGATGAATTGGCGACGTGGATTCTGTCTTGGGGGCCTGACGCCGTCGTACTCGAACCTCCGGTATTGGTTGAGCTTGTGAGGTCTCGCCTGACCCAAGCGTTGCGACAGTATTCCTAGTCCTCCCAACGATCATTCAACGCCGGATGCCCTCAGTCTCGGGCTGCCAGGTCTTACCAGTCCTGAAAATGTCAGTTGGACTGTTCGATCTTCTAGCTCGCGCAATGCGCGGCCTGAGACTGTTTCCCTAGGACGTGTGCAGTTGGAAAGCCAGTAGTCCCTGCCTGTGCCATTTTCTGTCACGGCTTCGTGAGAGACTTCAGACCTGTTCTCGGCCTATCCCGGTAAGGACGCCGCCGTATCAACGGAGGCGGTTAAATCATGCTGGCGAGACCAGCGCCAAGTCACGGAGGTTCATGATGGAATGGTTGGTACTCTTCATGTTGCAGGTTCTGGTTCCG
>DAONAB010000324.1:0-3618 GCA_035400805.1 Nitrospira sp.
CTGGAAAAGTCTTCACACGGCGGGAGTTGGAACAGATTGCGGAGATGGCCTGCCGTCATGACGTGATGGTCATCACAGACGAGATCTATGAATATTTCGTGTTCGATGGGAGGGAGCACGTGAGCATGGCGTCTCTCCCCGGTATGGCCGACCGGACCATTACCATCGGGGGGTACTCAAAAACGTTCAGTATCACCGGTTGGCGCATCGGCTATAGCGTGGCGGAGGCCACGTGGGCGAAGGCCATCGGTGCGATGAGTGATGTGTTGTACGTCTGCGCGCCCACCCCGCTGCAGCATGGCGTCGCCGCCGGCATTCGTGCGCTCGGCCCCTCGTTTTACAGTGACCTGATAAAGGAGCATCAGCAGAAACGCGATCGGTTCTGCGGCGCGTTAAGCAAAGCGGGATTGCCCCCTGCCGTGCCGCAAGGCGCTTATTACGTGCTGGCGGATATGTCCCGGCTTCCAGGAAAGACGAGTCGCGAACGTGCGTTGTATCTATTGGACAAGACCGGTGTGGCGGGCGTGCCGGGTGAAGCGTTCTTCGACGGGCCGGAGGGGAGTCGGTTTATGCGGTTTTGTATGGCGAAGACCGACCAGGATCTGGAGCGAGCCAGTCAGGCGATCGAGCAGTTCTCGAGATAAGCGGAGGGCAAAGGGCCGGGGACTATCGTGTCTGCCAGGAGGCGGTTCTCGTCATGGCGCCCCAGGTGGCTTTCTTTCCGCGTACCCATCGATACAGGCCGATCAACTTCCACACGGAATTCAGCTGACGAAAGCCGAAATTTTCCAGGATGGCGGCCAGGAGGAGTTTAAACACATCGTATTGATCGGGATACACGTGGAATGACATTTCTTCCAGCAGCAGGGCGCTCACCGAAAGCAGCACCCCGAGTCCGATGGCGGCAATCAACAGGATCAGCCAGACCTGCACAGAGACAAATCCCATCACAAATCCCAACGTCAGGAAGCAGTACCCGAATATCTCGATCGCCGGCCCGATCCACTCGAAGAGGGCCATAAAAGGAAACGCGAACCAGCCGATCGTGCCGCCCTTTGGGTGAAACATGAGATCTACGTGTTTGGTCAGACTTTCACAGAGTCCGCGTTGCCAGCGAATACGCTGATTCTTCAGTGTGCGCAGGTCCTCTGGGGCTTCGGTCCAGCAGACCGAATCGGGGACGAACGTAATGCGATAGGGTTTATCCCCCAGCCGTAGATGGCGATGCAGACGTACGACCAGTTCCATGTCTTCCCCGATCGTATCCGATCGATAGCCTCCCACGGTGACGACCGCTTCTTTCCGGAAAATGCCGAATGCTCCGGAGATAATCAGCATGGCATTCATCGGCGACCAACCCAGCCGTCCGAAGAGAAACGCGCGGAGGTATTCCACGATTTGGAACAGTGCCAGCAGATTTGAGGGCAATCCAATCTTGGTCAGCATGCCATTATCGACGCGGCAGCCGTTCGCGATGCGCACGGTCCCTCCGCTGGCTACCGTGCGATGGTCGTCCAGAAACGGTTGCACCGCCCTCCGCAGACTGTCCGGCTGCAGAATGGAGTCTGCATCGATGCAGCAGAACAGGGGATACACCGACAGATTGATGCCGGCGTTCAGAGAGTCGGCCTTGCCGCCGTTCTCTTTGTCGATGACGCGCAGGTTGGTATGCAGAGAGGAATGATAAATCGCCCTGATTTCCGCAGTCGGCAGTTGCGTATTGCAGGCTTCGGGGAACGGAAATAGATCAAATTCTTTGCGGAGCACATCGATCGTGGCATCCTTTGATCCATCGTTGATCACGACGATTTCATATTCCGAGTAGCTGAGTTGCAGCAGCGACCGAATGGAGCCCGCGATGGTGGCGGCCTCGTTATAGGCGGGGACCAGAATGCTGATCTGCGGTTCGAAGCCCGTGTAACTGTGCGGCAGGCTTTCGAGCACGCGCTCTTGCAGGTATTGCCGCAAATGAACGATGGCAATGAGGTCGAGCATCAAGTATCCGGCGGTCAGGCCGAGAAAGTAGAGCAGGAACAGCCATTCGGACATTGAAATGAGCGTCTCTATCCACATCGATCAGCGTCTCGTGATATCGACCGGCGCGTGCCGATCCAAAAAGGGAAGGTGGTCGATGGTGTCGCTCTGGGTGGCGGTGTTCGCCGGAATGGGGCTAGGAATTCTTGTCCTTCCGGCGCGTGCTGCCGACGTTCCTTTGTCAGGAGCCATTCCTTCCACCGTCTACGAGATCGAGCTCACCTATATCGGCGAGCGCACCGACCCGACCGTCGCCTTCAGCGGACCACCCCCGACTGCGGCCCCTCTTCCTTATCGACCGTTTTTGCCCATTCTTGAACTGCACACAAGCCTGGGGGCGGTCCGGCCCTTCGGTCCTTGCCGTGCTCAGACGACGAAGTCGGACATCGGTATCGAGTTCCAATGGAGTGCCGGCGGAGCAGCCCGTTGTGGGCAGCGTATCGAGCTACATCCAGCCGGGAAGCCAGTAGACCTGCTGTCCTACCAGCTGTTGCGGCTTCGTGGTCGTGCGGCTGGCCCTGTAGTGGTTGGCATAGAGGATTTGGTAGGCCTCAGGCGTGAGGACAATTGGATGGTCAGCATCCTGTCCGGAGCCTTCGATCTGACGGTTCCGCTGCAGGAGATCGGCCGGGGAGTCGATCTTCGGCAGGTTACGGCCCTCGTGGTGTTCACGGAGGGGCAAGGCGGACGGATTCAGCTGGAGAAGATCCAAGTGACGCAGGAAGCGCCGGTCATCAGGTGGCCTGCGGGGACCGGCTTCTGGGTGTGGAACTATCGTCAAGCCGTGAAAGATCCGGAGGTAATGTTGAGCACCTGTCGTGCGCATCGCTGTTCGCGGCTGCTGATTCAAATGCCCGCTCAATCCGACGACGAGGGTCTCTGGCGGGAGTATGCGCAACTCATGGAGAAGGTCCGGGAGGCCGGGATTGAGCCGTGGGCGCTGGATGGGTATCCCGAAGCCATACAGGAACCGCAACGATTGGCCGATAAGATTTGGAGACTACTGCATCTCGTACCTCCGGGCCTCCTATCGGGCCTGCAGCTCGACATCGAACCCTATCTTCTCCCGGGGTTTCTTGAAGACGAGGCGCAATTGCGCCGGTATCTCGGCACGATCGAGACGGTGAAGGATGCCATACAAGGCCGAGCCAAGCTGTCAATGGTGACTCCGTTCTGGCTCGCCACGCCCACCGTCGGTGGGCGCCCCCTGGCCTTTGCCGTGATGGACCTGGTGGATGAAGTAGCGGTGATGAGTTACCGCACCGATCTCGATGAGGTTCAGGACATCGCCGACGATATCCTGCGGTACGGGTCGGTGAGCGGGATTCCAGTGTGGCTGGCGGTCGAAACGACCGTCTTGCCGCTTGAACAGCATGTTGTGTTGCGACGGGACTCGCAGCCGGGCCATGCCGATGCCCTGTTGGATCGTGACCACCGTCTGTTGCGGTGGCAACCGATCAGCGAGGCGGTGGGGATAGACCTGCATCGGGAGTGGTTCCGTGTTCATCGTCGGTTCACGGTCAGGCCTGACAGGCTGTCGTTTGCCGGCCGATCGCGGGCCCAGGTGTCCTCGGCGGACTCGGC
>DAONAB010000325.1:0-3607 GCA_035400805.1 Nitrospira sp.
GGTCGGCCGCCAGGTCACACTGGGATTGAAGACCTTACGGTCGATGAAGTTGAAATCGCGGAAGGACCCGCTGTTCTGATACCCCCCCGCAAAGCGGACCGACAACGACTTGCTGTCCGTGATGGCCCCGCCGACATCCCAGAGCGTGCGGTAGAAATTATAGGAACCGAATTGTTGTTCCAGGGCGCCGTGCGGGGTGTCCAACGGCCGCTTCGTGTTGACATTGATCATGCCGCCCGGCTCGATGCGGCCGTAGAGGATGGAGGCCGGTCCCTTCAGCACCTCGATGCTTTCGATATTGGCCGTGTCCATTTCGAACGGAAAGCCGGAGGGCGAGGTCGCGAGCAGCCCGTTGCGGTAGGTTTTCCCCAGATCCGGAAAGCCGCGAATGATGAAGCGATTCCCCGATCCGATCGATTGATTCGGGCGGACGCCGCTGACATTCTCCAACGCATCCTTCATCCGCGGCGTCTTCTGATCTTCGATCACCTGCCGCGGCACCACCTGGATGCTCGCGGGTGTCTCATGAATCGGCGTATCGGTCTTGGTCGCCGTGGTGGTATTCGAAACGCTGTAGGACTCGCGCGTCGATGCCACCACCACCGGACGCACCTCCACCACCGGCACATCATCCCGCCGGGCGGCATCCGTCGATCCGACTCCAACAATCGGCGGGACCGGAACAGGTGGGGCCGTCGGAGGGGTCGCTGCCTTTGGCGCGTCTACTGTCTCTGCTGCAGGCTCTGACCGCGCCGTGACGGCAGAGGCGTCTCGTGTGTCCTGCGGCGCTACATGCGGCCCGATACAACCCGTACTCGCGATTACCGCGAACACGACCCAGACCGGGCCCTTGCCCGGCGTCATTCTTGTGACTGATGCAGGGCGGCTCTGAGGCCCTCGAACGAACGACAGCGCTTCCATCACACAAGGTCCTTTCCCTCGTAGTCGAGGCGTAGCCTGGGCAGAGGCATCCAAGCCACACGCTTCACTGACAGGCTGATGAAATAAGGAGACGACTAGGAGATGATCAGCGAGGGAGGCGCCCGCAACCCGACAATCTTGGGGTCACAGGCGATAGGGAACTGGGACGGACCGGTATGGACTGACGCGAATACGTATCTTTCGGGGAATACCCAGTGGCGCTCGGTAGCCGGGTGGAGGTCGCTGAGCGAGGCGTCCCGCGAGACAGGAAGCGTGCGGGAATCGTCAACAGCAGAGTCGGACAGGACAGGGGGATCGAGGTCGACACGTCGTGAGGCATGACTGGCGGATGCTGCCCGGGTATCGGACCGTGATGGTCTGGGGCTCTGATCGGCAACCGTCGCCTCCACCCATCGTTGCGCCAAAAAACAATGCAGGCAACTGAGCGCGCCGGTCGGCGTGACGGACATCCAGGCTAAGGCCATGCCGGCCACCAGGAGGAGACCGGCCAACAGGCGTTGTCTTCGATGAAATCTGTCGCGTCCCGACATGGGCATTATGTACCAGACCTGCCTTTTCTGACGCTACCGATGGCTGCCGCTGGATACTACAGTGCGGCATGAATTCTCTCCGGCGTCTATCGCTCGGCTTGAGGCAATGCTCTTCAGAACCGTCCCATGACGCTCAGCTCGAAGGTCCGAGGGGCACCGATCAGTACCTGGTCCGGATAGAAGTTGGATCCGAATATCCCATAGGTCTTGTCGAACAGATTACTCCCGCGCAGCGTCACCACAAACTGTTTGTACGGCACTGAAATCCAGGCATCCGCCGTCATATACGCGTGCAAGCGAGTGCTGTTGGCCGCGTCCACATACCGGTCGCCGACGTAGCGCCAGGCCGCGCCAAGATCGAACGGGATCGGCGTCGGCACGCGATAGATCGTCCAGAGGTTGCCGACTGCCTGCGGGACTTCGAACGGCCGATTTCCGTTGCGCGAGACGAACGAGCCGCCGACCACTTCGGCAAATTCATCGAACTTCGCCGACAGGAACGTCACGTTCCCATGGAGGCGCCACGCATCAGTGAGGCGCACGGCCCCCTCCAGTTCAACGCCCTTGGATGAGCGCCGCCCCACGTTGAGCGATTCGATTTGTGAGATTTGCGTCAGGATATTTTTCCGTACCATATCGAAGTAGGCCACAGTCCATTCGGCACGATGATTCCAGAACTGCCCCTTGGCCCCAACCTCCCACTGATGGCCGGTCGCCAGATTGAACTGTTGGTTGGCGCGGGCGGAGAAGAGACTGCCGCCCACCTGATCCGCCGCGGTGGCGAATTGGCCATACAGCGTCACCTGCGGCAGCACGTCGTACACGACACCGGCGCGCCAGGTCGTGGGCGTGAAGTTCTGCGTGAAGCTCTGCGCCGTATTCACGGCCCCGGCGGTGGTGAAGAACTCCCGTTCCAAATTGATGGAATCCGTCCGGAAGCCCGCGACCAGCTTGAGTTGTTCCGTCACGCTGAATTGATCTTCCGCAAACACGGCCGTATCGAGGATCTTGGCGGTCTGCGTGGCCGTCGGACCGCCGCCGAACAAGCCTTGCACCGGACTGAGCGGGCTGAGACTATCCGCAGCCCCATTGAAGAAGCTCGGCCGCGTGAAGTCCGTGTAGGTGAAGTCCACGCCCGCCACGAACCGGTTCTTGAACGTACCGATCGGGTGATTGAGCTGCAGCTCCAAGCGATCGCCGATCACGGATTGGTCGTGCGCGACCATGAAGCGGTCTCGATCGATCAGTTGTGTGCCGGTGTTAAACCGATAGGTTTCCCCGTTCATCCAGTCGCGCTTCGCCGTGTAGTAATACGCTTGATTCCGCAACTCGATGAAGTCCGTCGGCTGCCACGTCGCTTTCAACTTCGTCCAGGTCGTCAACGCGCTCATGTCGGCATCTTGCACGTTGTAGTTCTGCCGCAGCATCCGGGCATCGACGGTTCGGCCGTCCCTCGTGCTCACCACCCCGTTGACGCCTTGTGTGGCGAAAGACGAGGGCACCAGCGGCGTGCCGGTGTAGGGCTTCGCCCGATCGTGCGCGATATCGAACGACAGTTCGAGGTTGAACCGCGAGGTCACGTCGTACAGCACCGCGCTCGTCATATTCCAATAGGTATAGGGCGTCCGTTGAATGCCGAAAACACTGTCTGAATTCTGATAGCTCAGATCGACCCGATAGTGCAGCTGATCCGTTCCCAATTTGCCGCCGCTCCCCACACCGGCCCGCAAGGTATTGAAGCTGCCGTAGGAGAGAAACGCCTCGCTGCCGGTCAACTCACGAATGGGCCGCTTCGTCACCAAGTTCACCGCTCCGGCCACCGCCCCTTCTCCATACAGGACGGACGCTGGCCCCTTCAGGATTTCGACCCGATCCAAATTCCAGGAATCGCGCGGCCGCGTGACGAACCCGGTCGGGCCAAGCGACAGCCCATCGAACAACAACCGGATCTGGTTCTGCGAAAACCCGCGCATGGAAAACGCGCCGGGGGCAACCGGGTGATCCCCCACGACAACACCGGTCGCCGCTTGGATCGCTTCCGACACTGTGCGCAACCCTCGCTCCTGCATCGTCTGTTGCGTCACCACATCGACACTGGCCGGAATCTCGCGAAGCGTGAGCCCCAAGCGCGAGCT
>DAONAB010000326.1:0-3569 GCA_035400805.1 Nitrospira sp.
CCGTGAAGACGCCGGATCTCTATCGCTGCGCCGTCAGCCTGGGCGGGGTGACGGACTTGTCGCAGGTCGTATCTGATAGCCGTTGGTATTTGAATCAGAAACCGATGGCCGAAATGCGTGTCGGCTCTTGGTGGACCGACCGTGAGCGGCTGCGCGATACCTCGCCGGTCTTTCATGCGAAGGAGATTCGCACCCCGCTGCTCCTGATGCACGGCGCCATGGACCGGGCGGTGCCGGTGTCGCATGGTCGAGACATGGCCGAGGCGCTGAAAGCGGCCAACGTCACGACCTATCGATACGTGGAACTTCCCTTCGCCGATCAGACGCTGAGTCGGGAACAGGACCGCCTGCAGGTGTTTACGGAACTGGAACAATTTCTGAAGTCCCACCTCGAATGAATCTGCCTCACGGTCGAGCATCCATAGGTATCCGTCGGTAGACAGCTCCGGCCCCCCCCATTACACTGCCGCCGCTATGAAAGCAGTGGTTCGAGGGAGCGGGCAGTGTCGTATCGGGACAGGGCTGTTCGTCGTCCTCTACGCCCTTGTCCTGGCTGCCTCCCCGGTCTGCGTCGGCACGGGTCTTGTTCCCGTACCGGGTTCACAGACCCATTCCCACGACACAGCCCATGCCCTTCCCTGTAGCGCGGTCTGCCAGAGCCAAGCCGACACGGGACTAGTCCCGGACATGCCTCCGGATGCACCGGTTGTCTCGGCAGCGATCGGGGCAGAGACGCGCTTTTCCCCGAGCGCCCATTCCCGTTCTTCCGTGATTCGTTCACGTGCTCCTCCGGCTCCCCTCGCGTCGTGACGATCGCCTCTCCATGTCCTCGACTCTGGCTTGCGGACGTTGTCCTGCCCCCTGGGTGCCGGGCGCGTCCTTGCGCAAAGGGAGCATAAAGTCATGTCATTGTTCCGATGGGTTATCGTCATACTGGGTCTCACTTTTATGCAGATAGGTTCGGGGCCTCATCCTGCCCGCGCGGCGGAAGTGTCGAGCGGAGGCGAAGAGGTTGTAGAAGAGGCTGTACTGGATCAGCGCGAACAGGCGCTAAAGCAAAAGCTGAAGGGGATCATCGACCAACTAGAAGAAGTCAAAGACATGCGCAGGGCGAGAGGGCGGCAAGCGCCCGAGCCGAGTGTGATCCAAGAACAGCAGGCGGAAGGACCGCCGGGAACAGTCCCGGAAATCGCCTTGACCGACATCCGGGTGATGAGCCAGCGGGTCGAGAGCCGGCCGACTGGGGTAACGCAGTCTTCGACGGACCGGAGCGAACACGAATCGCAGCCGACCCGGCATCTCCGGGAATCGCTGGAATCGATACCCGGCATTGTGCCCCGGCAGGAACATGGCGGGCGCGAGGTAAATCTCTCGATTCGTGGGTCGGGCAACAAGACCGGCTGCTGCGTTCGCAACATCAAAATGTACGAAGACGGCTTTTCCGTGACGCAGCCCGACGGCACGGCGCGGCCCGAACTCCATGATCCCTGGTTCCTCCGGAGCATCGAGGTGCGGCGTGGACCGTCATCGTCGTTGTACGACAACTATGCGCTGGGTGGGATGGTGCATCTCCGGACCAGGCGCGGCAGGGATATCGACGGGGTGGAAACGTTCGTCACGGCCGGATCATATGGCTATCACAAACAGGCAATTGCGATCGGAAAGGAATACGGCAATTTGGACATCGCGTTGTTTTCGAGTTATCAGCGTGAGGACGGGTGGCGAGACCATAGCCAATATTGGATGTCCACGGTCAATCTCAATATCCGGTACCGCATCGACGACCGCCAGACGTTGTATGTGAAAGCGGTCAATGTCGACGAGGATGAGAAATTTCCCACTCGTCTGACCCTCAGCCAATTCAGGGCGAACCCAAGACAAATGGGCGGTACTTCGACGACCAATCCGGTCACATTGGGGCAAAAGCTACGCGACCGCTTGACGATGGTGGGCGCCATCTACGAGCGACAAATCGACGCCAATACGGTGCTGACGACAGAGGCCGATTATCACGTGAAGGATATCAACCAGCCGGTCGGTACCACCGTCAACCCGAGCTTCAAACACTATACGGACCTGCGGCACGACGGAAAACTCGGCAGCATGCCCTTGAAGAGTTACCTCGGGCTCTTCGCCAACTATCTCGAACAGGAAGGGGTGAATAATCTCAATCTCAACAATGGGTCCGGGGCGTTCGGGCCGGTGACTCAGCAGAACCGCTTCTCGGTGCGCAACATCGGAGGGAGGTTTCGCGAAGAATTGGAATTCACACCGAAATGGATCCTGGCGGTGGGCTTGGGTTATGAACGCTCGGATATCTCCGGCTTCGTCAACAATTTTTCCGCGACGACCACGACCAGCACGCTCACCAGCACCGTCGGCGTCAACCGGTCGTTCGACAACTGGGCTCCCGACATCTCCCTCACCTACCGGCTGAACGAGGGGACGAACATCTGGACGCGTGCATCCGTGGGGTATGGCATCCCGCAGTTCAGCAATATGACGGTGGGCCTGGACGGCAATCCCGGCTTCAACAATAACGTCAAGCCGCAAAAGAACTTCAATGTCGAAATCGGCACCAACACGCAACTGACGCCCACCCTCTGGGTCGAAGCGGTCGGGTTCTGGACCTTCTTTAAAGACGAAATCATTACGCAAAGTGTGCCGATCACGCCGACGACGGCCGGCAATTTCGCCGTCAATGCGAAGGAGTCCCAATATCGTGGTATCGAACTCGGTTGGCGTTGGATGCCTTTGGAAGGACTGCGACTCACCGGTGCCTATACGCACATGGATAGTCAGTACATTCGGTTCGTCGATCAATTCGGGACCGGCGGGGTCGTGACGCGGGTCAATCAATCGGGACGCCAGGTTCCGTCGGTGGAAAAGAATGTCTTCAACATAAAGGCGGCCTACGACCATACGCCGTCCGGGCTCGGCGGCTGGGTCGAGGGGAGTTGGATCGACAGTTTCTACGTCAATAACAACAATACGCTCGGCGCTCCCTCCTATGTCCTGTTCAATGCCAACGCGCACCATTACTACCGCACCCACAACAACCGCTACATCAAGTTTATTAAGACGTATGTGGAACTAGACAATATCTTCGACAAGGCCTATGTCGCGTGGGCCACGCCGGTGGCCGACAGCGTGGCGGATGCCAACAAACAGGCATTCTACGCGGGGATCGGGCGGGCGTTCTACGCGGGCGTGACGCTGGGGTTTTAGCAGGAGGAGCCAGTAACGGTGAGACGAGAACGGTAAGACGTCACACGTCAGGGGGGTGATCGTGGAAGGCATGAAGGAACTGGTGGAGTACGGTGTGATCGGCCTGTTGATCGGGCTGAGTTTCTGGGCGGTGGCGGTGGCGATCGAGCGGTGGTTGTGCTACCGGCGGATCGATGTGCATGCGTACCCGTCGCTCGACGCATGTGAAATCGCGTTGACCAAACGGCTGGTGGTGATCGGAACCGTGGCGGCCAACGCACCCTACATCGGCCTGCTCGGCACCGTATTGGGCATCATGCTCACGTTCCACACGATGGGGACGTCCGGCGCGCTGGCGGTCA
>DAONAB010000327.1:0-3568 GCA_035400805.1 Nitrospira sp.
GTTGGTTCAGTGCAGACCTCAACCCGAACACGTACGTGGGGAATACCGTCGAGCATGCCGATCCTGCGCGGATCGCCGATTCGAAAACTGCGGTCGACGCCTTCCTGAGGCAACTGCCGGATAGGGCGGGGCTGTCTGCGTCGAACATTCTCCTTGTCGTCGATGCTCCCAGGCCGGAGTTGTATGAGCCTGCTCGCCGCGATGCAGCCACGCGCAGTTATTTTGGGCTGATGCGCGCGTATTTGATGGACCGGGCCGTCGAGCAAGGGTTCGAGGTCGTGGATATGGAACGGGAGTTTCTGGAGGACTATTCCAGATCCGGCCGGCGTTTCGAACATCCTGACGATCATCATTGGAACAGCGTCGGACATGAGGTATTCGCTCGAGCCGTGAGGAAGTCGGCGGTCTACGAATCGGTTTTCGGAGGGGCTCGGCAGGAAGTAGGTGCGAAGTGAGCGGTATTGTCCCCGCAGTCTCCATGATGTGCCCGCAGGAACAAGTGAGTTCCAGCAAGGCGCTTCGTGTGTGTCATGTACTTCCCGGCCCCGCAGATTCGTCCAATATGATTTTCGCCAAGAATCAGATCCTTGCGCTATCCGAGGCCGGGGTGGAGTGCCGCTCGGTGTTTCTGCAATCACGGACGTCGCCTGTCGTGCTCGTTCGAGAGATCGTACGGCTGCGGAAAGAATTGGCGCAGTTTCACCCGGATCTCATTCATGCGCACTACGGAACCGTGACGGCAGCGGTGTGCGCCCTGGTATCGCGGTGCCCGCTGGTGATCACGTACAGAGGTAGCGATCTGAATCCTGGTCCCGGGCTGTTTTCGCTTCGCTCCGCAGTCGGGAGATTGTTGTCTCAATGCGCCGCGCTGCGCGCGAGCCGGATGATGTGTGTCAGTACGCAGCTGAAAAATCGTTTGTGGTGGAAAAAAAGATTCGTGGCCGTTGTTCCCGGCGGCGTTGATCTGCAGCGATTCAGGCCGATGGCGAAAGCGGCTGCGCGTCTCCGCATGGGTTGGAAATCAAAGGAGAAGGTTGTCATATTTAATGCAGGATTCGACGCGACCCGGAAGCGATTGGACCTGGCCGAAGCTGCCATAGGGATGGCTCGTCGATGGTGCGATGACATCCGGTTGGAGGTCCTGGACGGTTCTGAAACGCAGGAACAGATCCCGTTCTATCTCAATGCGGCGGATTGTTTGCTCATGACCAGCGATTGGGAAGGTTCTCCGAACATGGTGAAGGAGGCCATCGCCTGCAATCTTCCGGTCGTGTCAGTCGATGTCGGTGATGTCAAAGAGCGGTTGGCTCATGTTCGGCCATCGAAGATTGTCGGTCGAGATCCGGTCGAGATTGGAAAGGCCTTGGCCGACATCTTGCTGCAGGCCGAGCGGTCCAATGGATACGAGGTCATTCAAGATCTCTCTTCCGAGCGTGTCGCTGAACGTGTCATGACGGTGTATCGGGAAGCCGTTCGCACTATGTGCTGAGACAGGTCAGGCGGCGGGGTCGGCCTCGCCCGTGACCAGACTGCTGAGAGAGCGAGATAGGCAACGTGGATTTTTACCTGCTTCTAACGGGCGTCACAATCGTGATTCTGCTTCTCGCCGGGCTTGTCTGGAGCAGAACCCGCCATCTCTCATTCCCGCTCGGCATCGGTCTGATCTATTACTGGTCCTTGTTCGGAGCCTGGTCCATCGTGCAAGACCGGCTCGGCGGCGCGAGCGGGAAACGGTACGACTATCTGGAAGCGAAATTGTTTCCGGTCATGCTCGATGAGCACTACCTGATGACATTGCTGCTCTATGCGGCGTTCATCATTCTGATCGAGATCGCGCTGCTCTTGTTTTTGAAGCCCGGGCCTCTCCCGGATGACACCTGGACGGCCCCGATCGATGTGTCCCATGGAGTCTTGCTTTGCCTGGCGGTGCTGTGCGGGATGGGCAGTTACGCGCTCATCCGCGAGCCCTTGGAAATGGCCGACGCCATGAACCTCTCCACCTACATGGTGACGCGAGGAGGATTGGGGGAATTGCCTCCCTATTTCACCATCCATCAGTTGTTGAGCCGCGGAGCGATGCTGTCAACCGCCATCGGATTGAGCATTGTGAGCAGCGGCAGTGAGGCTCGTCTGTTCGTCGGTTCAGGCGGATGGGCCGTACGGGCCGGATATCTGGCCGTTGCGGCCGGCCTCTTCTGGTTCGCGCTCATCCTGGGGAACAAGAATGAATTGCTGTTCGTCGGCATCGGAGGCGGCCTCCTGTACCTCGCCAATGCACGGCGTCCTCGATTGGTCGCGTTGACGCTCACCGGTGCGGTCGGCTTTGTCGGGTTATGGCTCGTCGACACGTTGCGCGGCTTGCCGCTGGCGGCGGTTGCGGGAGGCCTGCAGGATCTCGAGCCGACTCATTGGTTGGACGCCGCGCAGTTTGTCGCGTCAAGTAATGAAGCCTTCTCGGCTCATTTTTCCTTGTACGGAGCGCTGGCTCTCAACGTGCCGCTGACCTATGGAGAGAGTGTGCTCAGCATGCTCGCCTCGGTGATTCCACGATTTGCATGGCCGAACCGGCCGCCGGATATTTATCTGCACTATGCCGATAGTATCGGGGTGGCTGAAGGACAGGGCTTTACCATTCACCATGCGACAGGGTGGTATCTCAACTTCGGCGTGCTTGGAATTCTGGTCGGAGCGCTGCTTTGGGGATGGGTGTGGGCCAGATGTTCTGTCGATATCCATCGTGCCGGCCCGCACCAATCGCGATTTTGGATGTTGTGGGAACGCGTGCTGCCCTGGATGTTCGTGGCCAGTATCCCCATGCTGATCAGGGCTGGATTGGAAGGGTACAAAGCGCTTCTCGTCGAAGCCTTCTTGCTCCCCACGGTCATTCTGCTCCTGGCGTCGACCGACGGAAAGGTCTGCCGTATGCTCCGTCTGAATCCCACCCGCCGTACGCCGCTTCTTGCGGAGTGAAAGAGTCGCGGATGAGTGACGCATCGCACCCTGCCGTGACCGTCCTGGTTCCATGCCGCAATGAGGAGCGGTTTATCGGCGCGTGTCTCGACTCGATCCTCAAGAACGATTATCCGAAGGAGCGCCTCGAAATCCTGGTCATCGACGGCATGAGCCAGGATGAGACGCGATCGATTGTGTCCCGTTACGTGACGCAATATCCATCGATCAGACTGGTGGACAATATTCAATTGATCACTCCCTGTGCGTTTAATGTCGGAATTGCGGAATCGCGCGGGGATATCATCATGATCATGGGGGCCCATGCGGAGTATTCCTCTACCTACATTTCGAGGCTAGTTGACTGGCTCACGCGGAGCGGGGCGGACAATGTCGGCGGCGTGTGCATGACCCTGCCCGCGAATGACAGTCCCGTGGCGCGCGCGATTGCCCGGGGCCTCTCGCACCCGTTCGGTGTGGGAACGTCGTATTTCCGAATCGGGACCTCCACGCCGCGATGGGTCGATACGGTGTTCGGTGGCTGTTACAGGAAAGACGTCTTCACACGAATCGGGTTGTTCGATGAGCAACTCATCAGAAATCAGGACGATGAATTCAA
>DAONAB010000328.1:0-3566 GCA_035400805.1 Nitrospira sp.
CCGGGTTCTGCTTTCGCCGCTTGCGTAGCCGGCGGGATGGCGCGATATGAAATTTACCGTTCGCGATAAGACGATGTTTCAGACGGTATTCTCGCCTTCCCGCGAGGAGGCGCGCACATTGCTCGAGTCTGTGCGGTATCTGTGGGAGGAGGAGGCCGGTACTCGCATTGTGGCTTATCTCCGTTTCATGGCGCGGACGCTCAAGCCGGGCGGGACGCTCTTGTCGGTGAATCTGCACACATCGCGCTATCTGGAAGGGAATGCGTTGAACCACTTCGACTTCTCCCTGTACCATGAGACACCTCGGGTGCAGCCGGCCCCATTCTGGACGGACTTGGTCGGGCATATCCCCGGGTTACGCACTGTACACGCGGAAGTGGTGAATTCAGCGCAGACGCCGGAGGCAGCGCGGCCCTGATGCATGTTCTGGCTGTCATTCCAGCCCGCGGGGGGTCGAAATCGATCCCCCTGAAAAACATCCGTCCGCTGAACGGCATCCCGCTGTTGGCGTTTACGATCCAGGCAGCCAAGCGCTCGGCCTATCTTGACCGCTATGTGGTCTCGACGGATCATGCGGACATCGTGAGGGTCGCGCGAGAGTATGGTGCGGAGGTTATCGAGCGTCCGGCAGATCTGGCGACCGACCAGGCCCCGACTGAATGGGCCCTGTTGCATGCCCTGGAGGTGTTGGCCAGGCAAAGTTATCGGCCGGAGTTCGTGGTCACTCTGGAGCCGACCTCTCCGCTCAGGTCCACGGAATTGATCGATCGCTGCATTGCCGAGGCGATCCGGCATCCGGAGATGGATTGTGTGATGACGGTGGCGGAGACACGGAAGTGTTACGGTCGTCTGCAGGACGGCCGGTTCGAATATCTCTTTCCCGATCAGCCGCGCCGTCGGCAGGAACGCCAGCCCTTGTATGAGGAGAGCAGCACGGTGTATGTGACCAGAACCGAGGTGCTGGAACGGGACCGATCGGTGCTGGGCCGAACGCAATACGGGGTGGTCGTGGAGGATCCGCGCGAAGCCATCGATATCAATGAGCCCCTGGATTTTATTGTGGCGGAGGCGGTGCTGGCGCAGCGTCTCACGGAGGAGCAGCATGGCTGAGATTCAATCCATTCCTATCGGCCCATTTCGTATCGGTCCTGACCATTCTCCATTGGTGATCGCGGAGGCAGCGGTTAATCATCAGGGCGATTTCGAGACCGCCAAACGCATGGTGTACATCGCGCATGCGATGGGCGCTCACATCATCAAGTTTCAGATCCATGTGCTGGACAACGAGATGTTGCGGGAGACGCCGCAATCGGCGAACTTTGCCGAGCCGCTCTATGTGACGCTGGATAAAACCAACCTGTCGATCGATCAACATCGTGAGCTGAAGCGACTCTGCGAGTCCTTGGGCATCCTGTATCTCTGCACGCCGTTCAGCCGGATCGGCGCGGATATGCTCGAAGAACTTGGGGTGGCTGCGTACAAGACCGGGTCCGGTGAATTGACCAATCTGCCGCTGATCGAACATATCGGCCGCAAGGGCAAACCGATGATCGTCTCGACCGGGATGTGCACGATCGAAGAGGTCGGGGAGACGGTCGCGCTGTTGCGGCAACTGAAGACCCCATTCGCCTTGACGCATTGTGTCTCCGCGTACCCGACGCCCTACGACCGGGTGAACCTGGGTATGATCGCCAGGTATCGTGAGCTTTTCTCCGTGCCGGTCGGCTTGTCGGACCATTCACGAGGCATCTATACCGGCATCGGGGCTGCCGCTTTGGGAGCCTGTCTGATCGAAAAGCATTTCACGCTCGACCGGCAACAGCCGGGGCCCGATCATCCCGTGTCGATCGAACCGGATGAATTGAGTGAACTGGTGAAAGGCGTGGATGCCGTGTTCCGCGGGCGAGGGGCCGAACGGCAGATCTTCCCGGAGGAGCGCGAAATCGTCGCCTGGGCGCGCGAGAGCGTCGTGTCGGAGGTCGGGATCCCGCGCGGCACGGTCATTACCAACGACATGGTGTGGGTAAAGCGGCCGAGTCCGGGGCCCGGTGTGGTGGCGGCGAAGGATTTGAAGAAGGTGATCGGGAAGGTCGCCAAAACAGACATTCCGAAGGACAGTCAAATCCGCTGGGAGCAGTTGAACGCATGAAGCCGCGCAAGATTGCCGTCGTATCCGAAGCCAGAGCCACCTACGGGTATGTCAAACGGGTCATGCACCTGATCGAACGGTCGGAGCGGCTGGAGTTGCAGCTCATCGTGACCGGCATGCATCTGTTAAAGGAGTATGGTTCGTCGATCAACGAAATCGTGCGGGACGGGTTTACGCCGGCGGCCCGCGTGGATATGTACGTGGGCGGGGATACTCCGACGGCCTGGGCCAAGTCGCTGGGCGTTGAAATGCAAGGCCTCGCTCAGGTGTTCGACATGTTGAAGCCGGATCTGTTGCTGGTGGCCGGGGATCGTGCAGAGATCCTGGCGGCGACGGTGACGGCGGCCTATATGAATATTCCGGTTGCACACATTCAATCCGGCGACCTGTCCGGCCATATCGACGGGTCCGCCCGTCACGCCATTACCAAGCTGGCCCACATCCACCTTCCGGCCTGTGAAGATTCCGCCGAGCGGGTGAGAAAAATGGGAGAAGAACCCTGGCGGATTTTCAACGTCGGCGCCCCGCAGCTGGACGACGTCGTGCACGGCAAGAAGATGGACCGCAACGAACTGGCGAAGATCTTCGGGGTGGATTTCGATAAGCCGGTGTTGCTCGTCATCCAGCACGCGGTATTGGCGGAAGTGCATCTGGCTAGAAACCAGATGGAAGAGACCCTGGCAGCGGTGAAGGAGAGCGGGCATCAGGCGCTGGTGATCTATCCCAATGTCGATGCGGCCGGGCAGGAGATCATCAACGTCATTCGTCACTATGAGCAGGTTCCGACCATCAAGACGTTCAAGAATCTGGAGCGGGAGGTGTTCCTAAGCCTCCTGACCGCTGTGTCGGTACTCATCGGCAATTCCAGCGTCGGCATTCTGGAAGCGCCGTCGTTCAAATTGCCGGCGTTGGACATCGGCAGCCGCCAGACCGGCCGTATGCGCGCGTGTAACGTGATCACCGTGCCGGAATTCGACCGTCGGCTGATCGGCCAGGCAATCGAGCGCGCGCTCCATGACAGTGAGTTCAGAACAAGGCTGAAGGCCTGTGAGAATCCTTACGGCGACGGCAACAGCTCGGAGCGGATCTGCAAGGTATTGGAAGACGTTGATCTCGGCAAGCTCCTCAACAAACAGATGACCTATTAGAGGCTCGGAATTTATGAATGCTCCTGTATTGGTCACCGGCGGCGCCGGTTGTATCGGGATTCAGGTTTGTCGCGAGCTGGATCGGCGGGGTATTGAGGTGCATTTGCTGGACCTTGGCGAGCAGATCGCTCGTGTCAGGAAGGCTCTTCCGGAGAAGGCGAAGGTGTTTTACGGTTCGATTCTGGATGTCTCCTCGATTCGTGAGGCCATGGCCGGCTGTGGAGCAGTCATCCATCTGGCCGCACTGCTCGGTGTGCGACGGACGGAGG
>DAONAB010000329.1:0-3561 GCA_035400805.1 Nitrospira sp.
CTCGCCAGTCGCAGCGGCAAGTTGAAGAGACCGTGTCGCTGTGGTACCTCTGTGTCACAGCAGGAGGGATTCTGGTCACCCTGTTCTCTCCGGAGGTGATCCACCTGTTGACGCACGGGAAGTTCGATCAAGCAGCGGCTCTAGTGCCGATCTGGTTTTTGCTCGTGTGTGCGCACAGCATGGCGATACCGTTTACGCAGTATCTGCTCGTGGTGCGTCAGAACGTGCTCCTGTCCTGGTCGTCTATCGCCATGAGTCTGGGGACCATAGGGCTGGTTTGTCTTGCCACGTGGCAGTTCGGTGTCATCGGAGCGACGGGCGCGGCGGTGTTAGGGGCCATGGCGCTACAGCTGATGCGATTCGTTTTGGCGCGCCGGTTCGGCTGTCCCTACGGCATTGAATCCGGGATGCTGTGGGGTATGGGGCTGCTCCTGGTGTTGTATGGGGTGACGACTCGGATCGAGTTGTCGCTGCCGGTGAAAGCGTTGCTGGCTCTTACAGTCATCGGCGTGACCATCAGGCAGATTGTGCGGCGGATTTCGGTTCGTGACCTGCTCACCGCCCTCGTTCCATCGAAGTAAGTTCCGTTGTGCAGGTTACAGGCAGGCTTATGAAGGTAACGGGTCAACATGGGTAAACGGGTGCTGATCACCGGCGGTGCCGGTTTCGTCGGCTCCAGTCTCGCGCTGATGTTTCGCGAGGCGTATCCGGATTGGGAGATTGTGGCCTTCGACAATCTCCGGCGGCGAGGATCCGAGCTGAACTTGGATCGCTTACGGCGTTGCGGGATCAGATTCTGTCATGGCGATGTGCGGAACCGCTCTGATCTGGACGGCGTGGGGAAGGTGGATACCATCATCGAATGTTCCGCCGAGCCTTCGGCGCTGGCAGGCTTCGACGGCGAGGCGGCCTACGTGGTGGACACGAACCTCGCCGGGACAGTCAATTGTCTGGAACTGGCCAGGCGTTATCAGGCAGAGCTGGTGTTTCTTTCGACGAGCCGGGTGTATCCCTATGAGGCGCTGAACACGCTCCCGTTCCTGGAAACCCCGACGCGATTCGACTGGCAGCTGGATCGCGCATGCACGGGCGTGTCGGCGCAAGGAGTCGCCGAGGACTTTCCGCTTGAAGGGGTGCGCACGCTGTACGGGGCGACGAAACTGTGCGCCGAGTTGTTGATTCGTGAGTATGTGTCGATGTATGCCGTCCGCGCGGTGTTGAATCGCTGCGGGGTGCTGACGGGACCCTGGCAGATGGGCAAGGTCGATCAAGGATTCGCGGTGCTCTGGGCGGCGCGGCATCATTTCGGCGGGGCCTTGTCCTATATCGGATTCGGTGGCCAGGGAAAACAGGTGCGGGACCTGCTGCATGTGGAGGATCTTTTCGAATTGCTCCGGCTCCAGCTCCGTGATCTGGCGGTCCATAGCGGGCAGGTCTACAACGTGGGTGGGGGCAGGGACGTCAGCGTGTCGCTGCTCGAATTGACCGGGTTATGCCGGGCGGCCACCGGAAAGACGATCCCTATCCACTCGGAGGCCTCGACGAGGCCGGGAGATGTGCGCGTCTATCTCACCGACTCGTCAAAAGTGCGGGCGGCGGCAGGGTGGAAACCGCGGTGGACCGTGGAGCGGATCGTGGAGAGCATTGTCGCCTGGATCCGGGAGCGCGAGAACGAACTCAGACCGGTCCTGGGTGAGAACCGGTGAGCGGGCGGTTTGGTCGGCCAACAGAATAACGGAGCGGACATTTCGTGCGGGTTGGATTTATCGTCCAGGGATTGCCGGGAGAGGGATATCACGGGGGGGCCCTCACCTGCTGGTCCGTCGTGCGGGAGTTGATACGGTCCGGGCACCAGGTCTGCGTGATCAGTCTGTTCGACGTCACGGAGGGAAATCCTTATCTGAAGTCCCGCGGCCAACAGGAGGCCGCCTTGCGTCGGGAGGGGGCGGAGGTCGTGGTGATCGAATATGCCATGGAGGCCTTGACCGGCGCGCGCAGTCACGACCCATTGGCCAAATTCGGCCGGTGGATCGGGCGTATCTGTAGCGCCCCGGACGGCTTGGCCTATCTGATGCCCTGGGTCAAACTGGCGGAGGAGGTTCGTCGTGCCTTGGCCGGCCGTGAGTTCGACGGGTTTCTGTGTTATCACTTCGATGCGCTGGCGGCCGTTCATCCGCTCTGCCTCTCTCCGATGCTGGCGGTCGTCGGCGACCTCTGGCACTTGCCCGGTTACTTCCGGTGGCGCGAAGGTTCGTTTTCTCTGTCCAAGTATGCCGTTCGAGGGATAAGGGTCGCGTTGGAATCGATGATCGCCGAACGGGCCATGAGTACGTTGTTGGCGTCGACCACCTCTTGCGGCGCGTTTGCAGGGCACTATGCCGAGTGGCTGAAAGCGCATGGCTTTCCGAAGACCCTGTATTTCAGAACGCCCGTTCCCGATGCGGCGGGTCCGAAGTGGGACCTGTTACGAAGCGAGGCGCGTGCAGGCCGGACAGGAGGGAAGCATCGTGTGCTCGTGATCGGAGATCTCGCGACCACCTCGACTTCGTCGGGGTTGCGGGCCGTGGCCCATGCAGTACTTCCGCGACTGGTAGACGAATTCGGTGAGGATGGATTTGAGCTGCGGCTGGTCGGCGGCGGTGCCCCGCCGAACGACATCGCGCCTGCCTTACGGAAGCCCTATGTGTGCTTTGCCGGACGAGTGGTGCCCGCCGATCCGGAGTTTCTCGCCGCAGACGTCATGATCGTGCCGACCAACATTCCCCTGGGCATTCGCGTCAGAGTTATCACGGCCTGGTCGTTCGGCTGCCCCGTGGTGGCTCACCGGGCGAACGCGTCCGGCATTCCCGAAATGCGGCACGGTGAAAATTCGTTATTGGCGGATACAGATGCACAATTGGTGGACGCCGTGTTGCGGGTCTTGACCGATCACACT
Source organism: Nitrospira sp. (assembly GCA_035400805.1). Lineage (GTDB taxonomy): Bacteria > Nitrospirota > Nitrospiria > Nitrospirales > Nitrospiraceae > Nitrospira_A. The sequence continues at coordinate 2,936 of DAONAB010000329.1, forward strand.
CTGCGAAGCGGGCTCTCCGCCGGTGGCCGGGGAACCTTCGAACGATCCTTTTCTGAATCCGTGGCGGGACAACAGATCGTGAAAGAGATGGAGCGACTGGCCGGCGCTCAGGCAACGAACCGGTCATGAACCGTCGATTCCGGCGGTAGAGATCAGGCTCATAGTTTGACCGAGTGAGGGGAACAGGGTGAAGAACGGACTGAGTGCACGAATTGGCAATGGGCTGGCGGCGGCGTTGCCGGAAAACATCTGTGCGGCGTTTGCAAAACGTCTGGCCGATCGAAATCCGCAACTCCTGCTGGAGGCGCTGGGGCCTAGACTGAACCGGACGCCGTCTCTGGATACCATGTATTTTGATTTGGCTCCCACCGGCACCCTTCAATTCGAAGACCTCGCCGGGTTGTTCGCGAGTACCTCGCTCGATCATGGGGTCATTGCCATGACCGTCCGGCAGACGGCCTACCTGTTCGGACTGGTGCGCAGAATGAAGGCGCGCAGGGTGATCGAGATCGGCCGGTACAAGGGGGGCTCCACGCTCACCATCGCTGCCGCCATGAGCGGGGAGGGGACATTCTGGTCGATTGATCTCGGCGAAAAGGAAGCGCGTTTGCACCAGCGAGGCACTA
>DAONAB010000330.1:0-3554 GCA_035400805.1 Nitrospira sp.
TGGTGCCGGTCCTGTCCTGCGGCTGTGGCAATCTTGGGTGAGATGCTGGTGCTGCGGAGTGAGGAGGTGTCATGGGGCCCTCAGGAGGACGGGCTGATGCGTGAATCGTAGTGCTACTGCCGAGGCGCGAATCACACTGTCAGTAGCCTATGCTTCTCTTGCAGGCAAATCAATCGCGAGGCAAGCCAGTTGGAGAGGGGGGATTGCTGTCTGCCGTAATGGCGGGCGTCCCCTGAAGTCATGTAGCCGGCTTCAGGGGACGCGAATGTCGGATGAAATCAGGATTTCTTCTTGGCCCCACGGGTTTTGACAGCCTTGTTCGACTGACCCCGAGAGACGACGCCAAGGGGCATCACGCGATTGCGTACCAGATATGAGGCGATTTCAGGAACCCTGTTTCCGGCAGGTCCGGCCGGATTGCTGTCCGCATAGGAGCTGGCAGGATTATGCTTAAACAGCCAGAGTTGTACGACACTCATGGGGGTCATTGGCGTGGGGACGCCGGCTCCGCGAAATTTCATCATGCCCTGTGTTTGAACCAGGACCGACCCGCTCGCGACCGATGGGGAGAGCGCTACGCCGCCCATCAATTCGATGAGCGTTTCCATTGCGACATGATTGCTCTGAGGAAACGGCACGACTTGCGTGAGGCCGAATTTTGTAATGCCGGCATGCTGGTGAAGCAGGCTGATTTCCTGCCCGGTGGCATAACGAAAGCCATAGGTGGTGGTGTAGCCGCCGGTGCCGCCCAGGACGTCGAGGTAGGACAAATTGGCGGTCGCGTTCAGACTGAGCCATTCGAGGTTTGTGTCAGTGTCGAGCGTGACCAGGTGGTCGCCTGTACCGGGAACGAGATTCTGTTGAACGAGAGACATGTACGTACCTCCTGCGAAGATTAGGGATGGGGTATCGCGATTGCGCGATGGATATAGGATTGACATGCCATTCGCATGCCAGGACGGATTGTTATGGCCTGGACCTGAGGATTCCCGAACGGTGACGTTGGTACGAAGTGCATGTATAACGGCAACCGCCCGATGCACTCCGAGGGAATCGTATTGCAGGCCCCAACTTTCGCGCCTGAACGTATCAGGAGGGATACAGCGGGAATCTATTCGGATACGCGCGGGAGTTCGATGCGAAAGAGAAGCAAGGGTGGTAGGCGTGATCAATCGCGCATGCCGGTCTGGTGAGCCGGTCAGTCACTATCCTCTGCGGGGGACGGGTCTGCCTTCCTCTAGATCTTGAAGATCCGACCAGGCCGTAATGTCGGTGCGTGAAGGATCTATCGCATCGCGGTACTTTGCGAATTTTGCTGCACTGTCCGGCGAACTCGGGCCGCGCTCCAGCAACGTTCTGTTCCAGTCTTCGAGTTCCTCCCGGCTATGAGGGGTGGCGGTCTGGCGTAACCATTCCGCCACCCCGTCATCGGTCGGATGGGCCTTCACAGTAGCCGTGAATTGCTCGGCGGTGATGCCGGCATAGTCCAGCAGCCGTTCATCCATAGGGCAGGGATAGATATATTCCCCTTCGGTCCCGGCCAGCACCGCGCGGCACTTATCGATCATCCGTGCCAGATGGACGTAGCCAGCCAGCCTCGTTTTCATGCTGCGCGGGAAGGCCGTACGCAAATCCATCAGGCCAGCAACTTATGGTTGGTGAACGTGAGCGTTCGCACGAGCACGTTGCCGTTTTCATACGAGATGATCCGCCGTGTTGCGGGAAGATCAGACGCACCGACGCGCACATGCGTATCCGTGAAGCTCTCAACATTGCGCAATGTGCCGTCCTTCGGCGCGAAGTAATACACCGTGTACTTCGTCGTCAGTTGCTTCTGATCCTGCGTGGTGCTGCTTTCCTCCACATTGATCGTGAAGGCCACATGCGGCATCTTCCGGTTGATTTGAGTGATACGGTTATCCTTGATGCGATAGAAGGACTGCATGCCGTCGCCATGAAGATCGAGCCGGCGTCCCAGCGGATGCTCATTGCCAGTTTCCATCGTCAGGCGATGCTTTCCGTCAGATTCCTCGAATTTGCGGGGAGCGCGGTGCACGGCGATCATGCCGATCTGCTCTTGCGCCCATTTCTGAATCGTTTCATCGGCGAGTTGGACGGTCACCTCTCGCGGTCCTTTGACCACGACGGTTCCAGTCACGACCTGCCCATTGGTGTTGACGCTGAGGTCGGCCGAGAAACCGTGAAAATCCGGTTGCCAGCGGGCCGTGCTTTCAAAAGCTCGTTGGAGAAGGGCGCGTGCCTGGGGATCATCGGCCACGGTGGGTTGTGTATCAGCAGCGGGAGCATGTTCCATCGGGGGACTCCTTTATGTCGTCGCGGAGTTAAAAAATAATTATAGTGATCTTGATCCGTCATCTACAACCACGGGGAAGATCGAATTGTTCCGAATCCCATTTTTCATGGACGTCAATATTTCTCTCATTTGATCGAGGTTTGTGTAGTACTGGCTAGGCCGAATCTGTTATACTGCGGGGCATTTCATCCGGCAATTTGGCGAATGTGTACCATAGTTTCGGGCATTCCTTGAAAGGAGCGCTATGGAGCGTCGAGCGGCGTCTCATACTGAAGAAGAAGAAATGAACCAACGGCGAAGGCTGTTGGGGCTGGCTCGCAAGGGCGACCCCAAAGCCATCAGCAAGTTGTTCGAATTGTACCAAGTGCGTGTGTTGAACGGCGATATGCTGAGCAAGCTCAACAAGTCCTACTACAAGGCGGCGGCTGCGCAAGAGCAAAAAGCCGCACACACTCCTGCCAAGTCGGCCAAAAGTTCGCAAGCCACCCATGGCAGCGCCAAGGGGAGTGCGAAGAAGCCTGGCGCGCCGGCAGCTCCGGCAATCAAAGCCAAGTCCACGAAACCCGCCGCGCCGAAAAAACGCGCGAAGTAACCTGCGTCTGCGTCGAGATGCTCGGCGCAGACCGTTGGTCCATCTCTCGTGTCCTGCTACTGAACACCCACCCGCAGGCCTCCGGCCGCAAGTTTGTTACCGATTTCCTCCGCCAGCTTTCGGACTCCAGAATAGACCGTCGCCTGGCCTTCATGGTCGATGCGCCATGCCAACTCGAACGCTCGGGAAGAGTTCATCCCCGGAATGCATTTGCAGAAGAGTGCGATCACCTGCTGGTACGTGTGGCATTCGCAATTAAACACGATCACGCGGGCTTCCAGATCGTCGCCGGTGCCCACGTCAGTGGTGTCGAGGGCGTCGGGAGTCATGACGGGGGTGAGGGTGCTCATGCGGTCGTCTCGTTTGGCGCCGAGTGTACCAGGTGACATGGGGTTGAGTGCAACTGGTCGTTGGCCTCTCTGAACGCTCGCTTCAGGAGGCGCAGGGCGGGCATCTCATCCCGGTCGTGTGAAATGGTCATGAGGAGGAATGTCTCTGTGATCCGGCCACACACTCATTGGGCAGCTCGATGCCCTCGCGAGTCATGGTGTGGCTCAGCAGTCGATGATGAGTCACGGAATCTGTGACCGCGACCAACCCATGCGCGCGGGCCAGTCGGAAGGTATAGACCTGAGCCGCAGCAGTTTT
>DAONAB010000331.1:0-3511 GCA_035400805.1 Nitrospira sp.
GAATTTATTCAAGACCGAACAGTCTTTCTTTCGAAGGATCCATCCCCTGATTCCACGTGACACCTGGCTATCATCTCAACCAGTTGAACCACTGGCCACCCCTAAACGGCTACGACTGTCTGCCTTATGAACAGTGCTGGTTCGGCAACCATCCTCGGTCCCATCCTCGGCATCGAAACCTCCTGTGACGAAACTGCCGCCGCTGTTCTTGATGTGGAGGGACAGGTCCTGTCCAATATCATTTCATCGCAACAAGCCGTGCACGAGCGCTTCGGCGGCGTGGTGCCGGAACTCGCCTCGCGAGCTCATATTCAAAACATCGATGAGGTGACCGGTAAGGCGCTTCAGGAGGCCGGCCTCGGATGGCGGGATTTGAAGGCTATCGCGGTCACGCAGGGGCCTGGTTTGGCGGGCGCTCTGCTCGTCGGCCTCAGTTATGCCAAGTCCACAGCCTATGCCCTGGGGATCCCGCTGGTCGGTGTGAGTCACCTGGAAGGGCATATCGCCTCAGCTTGGATTAACCGCCCGGATTTTCCGAGAAACTGCGTGGTCCTCATCGCGTCAGGGGGACATACGCATCTCTTCCACGCGGAGGAGAAAGGCGGATTTCACCTGATGGGACGCACCATCGATGATGCCGCAGGCGAGGCCTTCGATAAAGGCGCACAGATGCTCGGTCTCGGGTACCCTGGCGGGCCGCTCATTGACGCCGCCGCCAGGAAAGGCTACCCCACCGCGGTACGATTTCCACGCTCCCGCGTCAGAACCGGTCAATTTGATTTCAGTTTCAGCGGCCTCAAAACTGCGCTGCTGTATCACTTGCAAAGTATGAGCATGGAAGCCATTACCCAGCAACAGGCTGATTTGGCGGCGGCGTATCAGGAGGCGATCGTGGATGTCCTTATTCGCCAGGCCTTCGCCGCAGTCGAACGGGCAGGGGTGTCAGCGCTTGCCGTCGTGGGCGGCGTGTCAGCCAATTCGCGGCTGCGAGCCAGATTAGCTGAGCGAGCCGTCAAGGAAGGCATTGAATTGGGTGTGCCGGCGCTTTCATACTGCACCGACAATGCGGCCATGATTGCCGCCGCAGGGCAGCGAGCACTCCTCCAGGGCAATGTCGCGTCATTCGACTGCGAAGCCATGCCCGATTGTGCACTGCCAACCTGGTCAGGGGGCGGAGCCGTCCGCCGGACATCCTAACGTTCTCGCCGCAAGGAGTGCCGTCATCGCCACCATTCACGGACATGTCAGCGGGCTGAAAGCCAGTCATCTCGCGGCGCTCGAACGATTGTATCGCCGCCGCATCCCTGCCTCGGTCGTGCTCACTACCGAGTTAGCCCGCACCACAGCTCAGCTGTCCCGTGAAATTCGCCGGCCCATCGGACTGGTGATCACGCGCCGAGGAGTCATTGAACAAGTCCTGGTGGGGACAGGCTGCGCGCCCACATTCGAATCGCTGGCAAAATTCAGGGTCGGCACCCATTCATTGCGCGGCCTCAGACTCATTCGCACGCATCTTCATGACGAACCTCTGAGCCAGGACGATCTCACGCACTTGGCGCTCTTGCGATTGGACCTGATCGGAGTCCTGGGGGTGACTGAGACGGGGGAGCCGAGCCGGTTGCATCTTGCGCACCTGCTTCCGCCCAATCCGCAAGGCGAGGTCTGCCGCATTCTGAAACCGGTCCCGTTCCATGATCTCGATCTGCAATTGGACACCTTCCTCCATGCGCTCGAAAGCGACCTCCAGCGATCGAATACGCAACATGCCGTGGCGGCAGGACAAGAGTCGGCCATTCTCGTGAGCGCCGCGCCGAAAAGCCATGCGGAACAGGACGAACATTTAGAGGAATTGAACGAACTCGCGCAATCAGCCGGCGTCCGTGTGCTGGACCGTATTGCGCAACGCACCCATGAAGGCTATGAGCGGTATTTGCTCGGCAAGGGCAAATTAAAAGAGGTCGTCATGCGCGCACTGCAAAAAGGCGCCGACCTGATCATCTTCGACCAGGACCTGGCTCCGGCACAGGCCCGGGCGATTTCCGAAGTGACTGACCTGAAGGTCATCGATCGCACCCAGCTGATTCTGGATATTTTTGCCCGGCGCGCACACACGCGGGAAGGGAAGGTCCAAGTCGAGTTGGCCCAGCTCCGGTATCTGCTGCCACGGCTCTCCGGGCATGGCACCTCATTGTCACGGCTCGGAGGAGGAATCGGCACACGCGGACCCGGCGAAACCAAACTGGAAACCGACCGCCGTCGCATTCGTGACCGCATCGCACATCTGGAGCGCGAGATTGATGACGTGGCACGCCATCAAGATCAGCGGCGAGCCAGGCGTGTCCGGCAGGGGCTTCCGATTCTCTCCATCGTCGGGTACACCAACGCCGGCAAATCGACCCTGCTCAATACGCTGACTCAAAGCCAGATTCCTGCGCAGGACCGCTTGTTCGAAACGTTGGATACCACCAGCCGCCGCCTGCGTTTTCCGCATGATCGTGAAGTCATTGTGACGGATACGGTGGGGTTTATCAGGGATCTTCCCAAAGATCTGGTCGGCGCGTTTCGCACTACGTTGGAGGAACTGCGCGATGCCGACATGCTCCTCCACGTCGTCGATGCCTCCGCACCGAATCTCGATCAGCAAATTACGGCAGTTGATGCCGTACTGCAATCGCTCCAGATGGATACGATTCCGCGCGTCATGGTGCTGAACAAATGCGACCGGCTGTCAGCACGGGAGGCGCAGGTGCTCTGCGAACGGTATCATGCGATTTCGGTCTCGGCACTGGACCGGGAGACACTCCGGCCATTGATCGCGCACCTGGAAACGTTGTTACCGACCCTTCCCAGCCCCCCGTCGTACGAGGGTGATCCAGACCAGCCGCCCCAGGACCTGGCACTTGCATCTCACTCCTGACCACTGCACAATTTGCCGCCACCAGCAGCGCACCATGAAATCCGCCGCCACACATCACACCTCCGCTCTGACCGACACTCGCCGCCTTGCGCGAATGCTCCGCACGTTACGAGCCACTGCGCCGGCCATGAAAGTCGAGTTGGACCACGGCACGCCATGGGAATTGCTGGTCGCCACGATTCTCTCGGCCCAATGCACCGATCAGCGCGTCAATCAGGTCACGCCGGCCCTCTTTCGCCGGTATCGGCGTCCACAGGACTATGTCGAGGCCGACCCTGCGGAGTTGGAGGCGTTGATTCGTCCGACCGGGTTTTTTAAGACCAAAGCCAAGCATCTCATTCACTGTGCGAAATCCGTGGTCGAAACATTTGACGGCCAGGTGCCAGATACCATGGAGGCGCTCACCGGGCTGCCAGGAGTCGGAAGAAAGACCGCGAACGTGCTGCTGGGCAATGCGTTCGATAAGCCGGCCATCGTGGTCGATACGCACGTGAAACGAGTGGCAGGCCGACTACACCTCACCCGCCATACGGATCCTGACAAAGTCGAGCGAGACTTGCAGCAGTTGTTGCCCGCGGAGGATTGGACAGAAGG
>DAONAB010000332.1:0-3438 GCA_035400805.1 Nitrospira sp.
ACTGAGGGGTGTCGGGGCTGTGCCGCGAATCGATTTGAATGAAGCTCATGACGGCCCCACCGGGGTGAGCAATTCCTGCGGATGCTCCAACACGCGCTTGAACTCTTTGAGAAACTGCGCGCCCATCAATCCATCGAGCGCACGGTGATCACACGAGAGCGTGACTTTCATCCGTCGCCCGACGACCACCGCCCCTTTGGACACCACCGGCACATCTCGTATCGCGCCCACCGCAATCGACGCGGCCTGCGGCGGCATGAGCAGCGCGATAAACTGATCCACGTCGAACATGCCCAGATTGGAGATGGCAAACGTCGCCCCCGTGTATTCCTGCGGCGACAATCGCTTTTGCCTGGCTCGATCGATCAACTGTTTCGTCTCTACGGAGATGTCGGCAAGAGTCTTCGCGCCGCAATTTCGAACGACCGGCGTGATCAGGCCGTCCTCCATCCCGACAGCCACGCCGATATCGATCTGCGCATACCGTCTGATGGCCTCGCCAGTAAACGACACGTTGATCTCCGGATGCCGTTTGAGCGCCAGCGCCGCAGCCTTGATCAACACATCGGTGATAGACGGATGGGGCTGGCGGCTCTGCTTGAACTCACCACGCACCCGTTCCGCCTGCTCCATATCGATGTCGACGGTGAGATAAAAATGCGGGACCGGAGCCTTACTCTGTACCGTCGATCTGGCAATGGCCTTGCGCATCTGACTCAACGGCTGGTCCGTTCCGGCCGGCAAGACTTGTGCGTTGGTGGGCGAGGCGGCAGCCACATCGTCTTCGACAATACGGCCACCCGGACCGGTGCCGGTGAGCGTCGAGAGCTCAATGCCCCGTTCAGCCGCGAGGGCTTTGGCCCGCGGAGAGGCGAGCACCCGTTCTCCTCGTGGGCGATCCGGTGACGCAGAAGCAGTCGTCCCTGCGAGAGGCGCGGGCTTTGGGGTGCTACCGACCGAGGGTGCTGCCGCCACGCCATCGGACAAGGCCGAGGCAATGTCTTCATCAGCTTCCGCGATGACAGCGATCAACTTGCCCGATTGCACGGTGTCGCCATCATGCACGAGGATCTTGCGCAGAATGCCGGGGGCAAAGGCCTCCAGGTCCATGACCGCCTTATCGGTTTCGATCTCGGCGATCACTTCACCCGCCTGCACCGGGTCACCCTCATGTTTCTTCCAGGCGAGCAGCACGCCTTCCTCCATGGTGTCGGTCAGCTTCGGCATGACGACGCGGCTAGCCATGTATTCTCCTCCACGAAGCAGCGGGTCTCCGACGACCGGCCTGTCTTCTTCGGCAACCTTGCCTCATGCGACACCACAGAGTGATTTCACGGCGGCAACCACGCGCGGCACGTCCGGAATGGCGGCATCTTCCAGCGGGCGGCTATAGGGAATCGGCACGTCTTCGCCGGTGACCCGGACGATTGGCGCATCCAAATAGTCGAACGCCGCACTGTAGATACTCTCCGCAATTTGCGCGCCCAGCCCACAGAACCGCCACCCCTCCTCGACGATCACCAGACGCCCCGTCTTGGTGACCGACGTGACGATGGTCTCAAGATCGAGAGGCTTGAGCGTTCGGGGATCGATCACCTCCACCTCGAGACCTTCACGGCTCAGCTGTTCGGCAGCGTCCAGCGCGACGAGCAACATTTTGGAATAGGCCACGATGGTCACATCGGTCCCTTTCCGCTTCACGTCAGCCTGGCCAATCGGGATAGTGTACTCCCCGTCGCCAACCTCTCCCTTTGTGCTGTAGAGCAATTGTGCTTCGATGAAGATCACCGGATTGTGATCGCGAATGGCGCTCTTCAGCAGGCCCTTGGCATCATGCGGCGTGGCCGGAGCAATCACCTTCAAACCCGGTACATGGCAGAACCACGCCTCTAAACTCTGAGAATGTTGCGCCCCCAACTGATGCGCTGCGCTGCCCGGCCCGCGAATGACCAGAGGAACAGACAATTGGCCACCTGACATATACCGGATCTTGGCCGCGTTGTTGACGATCTGATCCAGCGCGACAATCGCGAAATTCATGGTCATCAGCTCGACGATCGGGTGCAGGCCCGCCATGGCCGCGCCGATCGCCAGGCCGGTAAACCCGGCCTCCGTAATGGGCGTATCCACCACCCGCTGCGGCCCGAACTCCTCGACGAATCCCTTGGTGACCTTGAACGCGCCCTGGTAATAGCCCACTTCTTCGCCGATTAAAAAGATGTGCGAGTCCCGTCGCATCTCTTCTCGCATGGCCTGATTGAGGGCTTCCCGGTAGGACAACAACATGTTGCGGCTAGTCCTCCACCATCACATCGGTGTGCAGGCTCGCAGGATCGGGGAACGGGCTTTCGTCGGCAAACGTCACCGCTGCCGCCACCACGTCACCCACCTCCCGCTCAAGTTCCTTGAAGTCGGCCTCGCTGCAGTGCGCCTGGCCCAACATCGTCTCCTTCAGCACCACCAGCGGGTCGCGCTTGCGATGTTCCTCCACTTCGTCCTTGGTCCGGTAGTGACCGTGGGAAGGATCGGCCATCGAGTGCCCCATGAATCGATACGTCATCGCTTCAATAAAATACGGCCCCTGCCCCGCTCGAACCTGATCCACGACCCGGCGCATCACGTCTCGCACGGCCAACACATCCATGCCGTCGACGCGTTCGGCCGCAATGCCATAGGAACGCGCGGCCTCCGCCACATTCTCATACAAGGCCACGGCTCGTTGCACGGGCGTCCCCATGCCAAACCGATTGTTCTCACAAATAAAAATCACCGGCAGTTTCCACAGGGCCGCCAGATTGAAGGCTTCGTGCGCCTGGCCGCTCGGCACAGCCCCTTCCCCGAAGAAACACACGGTCACCAGGTCCTGCTTCTGATATTTCGAGGCGAAGGCGAGTCCGGTGGCCAAGGGAATGTGCCCGCCGACAATCGCGTAGCCGCCCATGAAACGCTTCGGGAGATCCACCAGATGCATCGAGCCACCCTTGCCCTGACACAACCCGGTCGCCTTGCCGAAGAGTTCAGCCATCACCCTGCCCGGATCCGACCCGCGAGCCAGGCAATGTCCGTGGTCGCGATAGGCGCTGATGACATAATCGTCCGATCGCAACGCGGCAATCGCGCCGACGGCGATCGCCTCTTCCCCGATATAGAGATGGAGAAATCCGGCGATCTTCGCGAGCGCGTACATTTCCGCCGACTTTTCCTCAAACCGGCGGATCAGCAACATCTGGCGATAGAGGGACAACAGATCGTCTCTGTCCATGTCCGTCATTATGCCTGCCGGCGACAAGACGACTCAATGGTGATGTTGTCAGCAGCCACTGCACGATGAAAAGGACACAGAGAGGAAGGAAGGGGGTCCACAGGCGATTCCGGTACGGGCAGGCATGCCCGCACCGGAATAGGAGATTATTTCACCTGCGAAAAGTCGGCCTCGAA
>DAONAB010000333.1:0-3432 GCA_035400805.1 Nitrospira sp.
GGGAGCATGCCTTGACCGCCATGCGCGACGGCAGGGGCGAGACTGTTGCGATATTCTTCCTCCAACGTGGCGACCTTCTTCTGTTGCGCCTCAAACTCAGCCTCTGGAGCCGGCACCGACACATCCGCCAAGCGGATCACTCCGCCGCGCTGGACCGGCATGGCATTGAGCGGACGATTGACCAGCACCGCGATCCGTTCGCGCATCGCCTCCTCGAGCAGCGTGCTGCCGTTATGCATACCGGTGTTTTTGACCAAGGCGGCGCCCGACTCGTACAGATTCATCGGACACTGGAGGACCTGAAAGTGATGGGATGCGGCCCCGACGGCAGCGGCAGCCGATTTGGCCGCGTCGATCATCCGCGAGAGGGACGTGGCACCGGGATCGTCAGGGGCCGAGGTGGCCGTGTTCGACGAAACACCATACCCCCGCAACCGGCCCGCCTGGACCTGCGTCTCGAAATACTCGAAGGCTCGCTGGAGTCGCCCATAGAACTCCCTGCGCAGCGAGGAGAGATCGCGCGACTCATTTCCGCCGAGACGCGTCGCATGGGAGAGGAAATATTCCGGATTGTGGAGCAGGCACACATCGAGCGTGGCTAAACCCAGCCGATCCAGCGACAGCGTCAGCTGGTCGGCCAGAAATTCAGGATGGATGCAATGCCAGATGTCGTCACCATACTTCACCATTTCCGGGTAGGGCTTGCCCGACTTTTCCCGCGCCTGAGCCTGCGTCAGATTCTGCCCCTGCACATACCCGATCTTCGACACCACCACGACATCCTCGCGGGCCAGGTCACCCGCGCGGATCATGTCGCGCAACACCGAACCGACCAGTTGTTCACTTTCACCGTCCATATAATTGGTCGAGGTGTCGATCAGGTTGCAGCCCGAGCGAAGAGCCTTCAGTAACGCCTCGCGATGTTCCGACTCACGCTGGCCGACCCGATAGGTTCCGAACCCCAATCGACTGACCGTCAGCCCGGTGGCCCCGAACGCGCCGAATCCATGCGCCAGCGAGCCGGTCCCGGTCTCTCCGTGAATCTTGCGCGCAGCGTAGCCTGCCGTTCCTTGAACGGTTGCATGACCGGGCAATAACGCGCCGCTCAAGATCTTCTGCTCCGATGCAGACGGCAAGGGGGCCTGTTGCCCGGAATCAAGCAGGGCCGGGAATTCCGCCGGATCGGTGATGGGTCGGCCGCAGGAGAAGTTTCGGCATACGTATAATGCCGCCTTGCCGCCGATCAGCGTTTTTCCCTCTAACAGAGGGTGACGTGTGCCGGTCTGTTCTGAATCGCGATGCGCGAGTACGCGATTGGGGAGGTAGGTTCGATTCACGGCGGTGCGTAAGGCTTCCGTTCCGGAATCTCCCGACCGCCCGACCAGCGCCACCTCAACGGGACCGTTCATCAGGAGATCGACAACGATGAGACTTTTGGCAAATGCCCGAGGGTAGCGCGCAATCTGCCGGCCATAGGCACGAACGGCTGCGGCGGCAGCCTGACGGAAGTCCTCCCGGGCAAAATGATACGAAAGCCGGCCGAGCACGGACGCGGCCACGGCATTCCCGCTTGGCGTGGCTCCGTCGGGCCCTTCCCGGCTGCGCATGATCAACGCTTCATGTCCCGTGGCCGTCGTGAAGAAGCCGCCCTGCTGATTGTCGGCAAAGTCTGCCAGGATACGTTCGGCCAGACGAACCGCCTCGAGTAGATAACGCTCATCGCCTCCTGCTTCGTACGTGTCGATCAAGCCCTCAGCAAAATAGGCATAGTCTTCAAGATACGCATCCAGATGGGCGGTACCCGCGCGATAAGTTCGCAAAAGACGGCCATCAGGTTTGGAGAGGGTGGTCAGCAGAAAGTCACAAGCTCGTTCGGCGGCCTTGCGATACCGCGGCAGGTCACACACTCGCCCGGCCTCTGCCATGGCGCTGATCATCATCCCGTTCCACGCCGTGATGACCTTGTCGTCCAGTCCGGGGGGAACTCGTTTGGCACGCGCGGCATACAGCACGGGTTTGGCCCGCTCGACGGTCGCCTGCAGTTCCTCCGTGGTTACGCCCAACTCTTTGGCAACCGACGCAGCAGACTTGGCCGTGTGCAGCACGTTCATGTGCTCCCAGTTGCCGGCTGCGGTGACATCGTAATAGGCACAGATCCGACGCGCATCCTCCTCGTTCGACAGGGCCGCGCGGATCTCTTCCGGCGTCCACACAAAGAACTTTCCTTCGACGCCTTCGGAATCGGCATCGGTCGCGGAGTAAAATCCGCCTTCAGGAGACGTCATTTCCTTAAGGATGTAGTCCAGTGTTTCGCAGGCCACGCGGCGATAATTCTCGTCTCCGGTGACTTGGTAGGCTTCGACATAGACGCGCGCCAGGAGCGAATTGTCGTACAGCATCTTCTCGAAATGCGGCACCAGCCAGCGTTCGTCGGTGGAATACCGGGCAAAGCCGCCACCGATGTGATCGTAAATGCCTCCCGCGGCCATGGCATCCAACGTCGTGCGCACCATCGTGAGCGTATGGGGATCCTTCGTGCGCTGGTAACAATGGAGGAGCAATGACAATCCCGTGGCCGGGGGGAATTTTGGCGCGCCGCCGAAGCCGCCCTGTTTGGCATCAAAATCTTCGGCGAATTGCGTCACGGCCATATCGAGTTCCGCTTCGCCGACAGTGGTCGGCGAGGGAGCGTGAGCACCCTCCTGGAGCCGCGCCGTGAGATTGACCGCTTGCGCGACCACGCCGTCATGGTCTTTTTCCCAGTACTCCGCAATCTTCTTCAGCAGAGTAGGGAAACCCGGGCGGCCATAACGATCCGTCGGCGGAAAATACGTGCCGGCAAAAAACGGTTTCTGATCCGGAGTGAGAAACACGGTCATCGGCCAGCCACCCTGGTTGCGATTCAACGCCAAGGTCGCCTGCATGTAGATATCATCCAGATCCGGTCGCTCTTCGCGATCGACCTTCACACAAATGAAGTGTTGATTCATCAGCGCGGCAATCGTCTCATTTTCAAACGACTCTCGCTCCATCACATGACACCAATGACAGGAAGAGTAGCCGATGGAGAGTAGGATCGGACGTTTCAGTGTCGCAGCCTGGGTGAAGGCCTCCGGCCCCCAGGGATACCAATCCACGGGATTGTACGCATGCTGCAGGAGATACGGACTGGTTTCTCGAATGAGACGATTAGCTGGGCGATTCGTGGAATGTTCAGTCATTCGCGAACCGTAACACGGGCTTATTGAATGGGTCAATGAAGCGGGGAGGCGGACAAGACGCTGCGGAGGACTTCAAAAAAATTGGCTCGCGCCGGTCATCCCGGGTCGCGAGCCAACTTTATACTACGACCGAACGTGGGAAGCGGGGCTCAGTGGCCGCCCTTCTTTTCGTCCTTCTTCTTCTCTTCGCCGAACACGGTCTGGGACAGGT
>DAONAB010000334.1:0-3431 GCA_035400805.1 Nitrospira sp.
AACGGGTCAAAGGATTTGTCACGGGCGATGCGAAGGGCAATGTGTTCCTGCACCACGCCACCTCTTCTCAAACGCTGCTGCGCATGGCCATCGGGGAATTCCCTATTCGTGCCGTCGCATTTGCGCCGAAAGGAGATGCGGTGATTGCGCTGGATGGAGCCGGACAACTGTCGCTTTACCAGGTTCAGAATCCTTATCCCGAAGTCACACTGGATACGCTCTTCGGCAAGGTCTGGTACGAGGGGTACGATCAACCCGCCTCTGTCTGGCAATCCTCTTCCGGGTCGGATGATGTCGAACCGAAACTGGGGCTGCTCCCCTTGGCGTTCGGAACCCTGAAAGGCACGATCTACGCCCTGTTCCTCGCCGTGCCTATCGCCATTTTTGCCGCAATCTGCACGTCGCAGTTCATGCACCACGATCTTCGTGCGACCGTGAAACCGATTATAGAGGTCATGGCGGCCTTGCCGACTGTCGTGCTGGGTTTTCTCGCCGGGCTTTGGTTGGCCCCCCTGCTTGAGCGTATGCTTCCGGCCCTGGCCGGCATGGCGCTGGTCTTGCCGATGCTGGTCATCCTGGCCTCCTTCGCCTGGCATCTCTGCCCCTTGGCCATGAAGCGGCATGTCACACCCGGCAATGAAGCCCTGATGTTGATGCCCCTTCTGGCGATCGGGATCGGCGGATGCCTCTGGGCCCATTCCCTGTTCGAAATCTGGTGGTTCGACGGCAACATCAAGACCTGGCTCTCGACTCATCTCGGCATCCAGTATGATCAGCGCAATGCCCTGGTCGTCGGCATCGTGATGGGATTTGCCATCGTGCCGGTCATCTACAGCATTGCCGAAGAAGCGCTCTCCAACGTGCCCAAATCGCAAATCGCCGGGTCTCTGGCGCTGGGTGCTACCCGGTGGCAAACCGTACTCTATCTCGTGCTGTTATCTGCCAGCCCGGGAATATTTTCCGGGGTGATGATCGGGTTCGGACGCGCGATCGGAGAGACCATGATCGTGCTGATGGCCACGGGGAATACGCCCATTCTGGATTGGAATTGGGCCAACGGGTTCCGGACCCTGTCGGCCAATATCGCAGTCGAAATTCCGGAGGCGCCTCACGGCGGAAGTCTGTATCGCGTGTTATTCCTGGCCGCGCTGCTGCTGTTCATCGTCACGTTTGCGATCAATTCGCTCGCCGAACTCGTTCGCCAGCGGCTTCGGGATAAATACAGCCATGGCTAAACACGCTACGCATATGAAGGAGTTTTGGCGAGGCGGAGAACTGTTCGTCTGGATGACCGCGTCCGGTGTGGCGATCAGTTTACTGATGGTGGCCGGGATGCTGGCCCTGATTATGTTCAATGGTCTGGGGCAGTTCTGGCCGCACGCGTTGCAACAGGTGACGCTGCATAGCCAGGAGACGGTGATCGGACAACTCGTTGGCGAAGAGGCGATTCCCCACTCGATGACGGCCGAAACGCAATCAGGACAACGCCGCTTCCGGTATCGCGTCGGGAACCGGGATCAATTCGGCTCCGAATATCGTTGGATCAAGGAGGCCGAGATCGCGTCGATCACCACGCCCGAGGATCTGACGTTGGTGGAGCGTCGGGAGTGGGGCCCGGCCTTTGGCCGCATCAGCCTGGTAGCAGACGGCGCTTCGGCGACGTACGCCGACGAGACCGATTGGCCCTCCATCGTGACACGTGTCGACCGAGCCAATCAGCTGCGCCGGCGAATCGAACATGTGGAGCGAGAGGAAATCGGGTTGATCAACTACCGTATCGAAAAGGCCAGGCTTGCGCGCCAGGCGCTGGTGTTAAAAGGCGCGGCTGATCCGGCCACAGCGGACGCAGACCGGCGCCTCGTCGATGACATTGCCACGCTTGAACGTGAATACCTTTCCAAGACCGACGCGTTGGCGCACTTGCAGAACGAGGTAGGCCAGGATGCGGTGCTCCTCACGCTTTCTACCGGTCGGTCGGTGCGGCTGTCGGTCGATCAGATCTTGGCTGTGAGTCGGCCGAATGCGATGAACGGGCTCGAGAAGACGATGGCCTATGTTCGGAACCTGTGGCTCTTTGTCTCAAGCGAACCTCGCGAAGCCAATACGGAAGGCGGGATTTTTCCTGCCATTTTTGGCACGGTGCTGATGGTGTTTTTGATGACCCTGGCCGTGATGCCGTTTGGCGTAATGGCGGCGGTGTATTTGCGGGAGTATGCCAGGCAAGGACCGCTCGTCCGTCTGGTGAGAATTGCGGTGAACAACCTGGCCGGGGTGCCCTCGATTGTGTTCGGCGTGTTCGGGTTGGCGTTCTTCGTGTATGCGCTCGGAGGAACCATCGATCAGCTTCTGTTTCCTGAATCCTTACCGAATCCTACGTTCGGCACCGGCGGGATTCTCTGGGCCTCGTTGACCCTCGCCTTACTCACGGTTCCGGTCGTGATCGTCGCAACTGAGGAAGGCTTGTCGGCGGTGCCGCGCGATTTTCGTGAAGGATCGGTCGGGCTGGGTGCCACCAAATTCGAAACGATCCGTCATGTCATTCTGCCCTGCGCGTTGCCGGGAATTTTAACGGGACTGATTCTCGCCATGGCCCGAGCTGCAGGCGAAGTGGCGCCGCTGATGCTCACGGGCGTGGTGAAGCTCGCTCCGGCGCTGCCGCTGGATAAATATCTGCCCTTTCTGCACCTCGACCGAAAGTTCATGCACCTGGGGTTTCATATTTATGATGTGGGATTTCAGTCGCCGAATGTCGAAGCGGCCAAGCCGATGGTCTACATGACCACGCTGATTCTGATTCTCGTGGTGGTGCTATTGAATCTCACGGCGGTGATGTTGCGCAATCGTTTACGCAAGCGATTCGCCACGTCGGCGGTGTGATCACGGAGAGGAGTGCGTATGGAAGTTCAATCAGACAGAAGGGCGGCGCCGACGATTTCGCTTCGCCCGCCCCTATCCCCATCCCGGCTCGTGCCTCCCCATCGAGCGATCGGGGCGCCCGTCCAGGCGAAAATTTCGGTTCGCGATCTCGATTTTTATTATGGGCACCGGCAGGCCCTCTTTCATGTGGGCCTGACGGTACGGAGCCATTCCGTCACAGCCTTCATCGGGCCGTCCGGGTGCGGGAAGTCTACGCTGCTCCGATGTTTGAATCGCATGAACGATCTGGTGGAAGGTGCACGCGCCGTCGGCCGGGTGGAGCTGGATGGCCTCGACATTTACGATGCCGCCATTGATGTGACTGATCTGCGGAAGCGCGTGGGGATGGTGTTTCAAAAGTCGAACCCCTTCCCCAAATCGATCTATGACAACGTGGCCTATGGGCCGCGCCTGCACGGCACGAAAGATAAACGGTCGCTCGACGATCTGGTGCAACACAGTTTGCAGGGCGACCGTTTATCTTTCGTGCCGTGCAGACGCGGCCCATAGGCCAC
>DAONAB010000335.1:0-3380 GCA_035400805.1 Nitrospira sp.
ATTCGTTATTTTGCATAAGGATACATCATCCTCGTTCGTCACTTCGTTGGTTTGTCAACAGCCTGCTAGTATTGAGTGAGTATGCTTCCGATGGGAGTCTTACTCGCTGAAACGTGTGTTCTGGCTGTGCTGAGCTTTCGTCGGCACATCGTGGTCCTGGTGCCGACGAACCTGCTCCGCCGCATCGTGTTGTCCGGCCAATGTCAGTGCACCGATGAGATTCTTGGTGAGGCGTGGATGATCCTGCGCATACGGGTCACCCAAGCGAAAACTGGCAATCGCGTCATCATAGCGCCTCAATGCAACGTAGGTTTGCCCAAGGTTGTTGGCCAGGGCAGGATGCTCCGGCTTGATGGAGTAGGCGGTTTGAAATGCGGCAAGAGCATCGGGATACCGTTCCTGAACATAGGCAACAATGCCCAGCCACGCATAGGCGCGCCAATCTTGCGGATTCAGAGTTAGGGCTCGGCGAAACGCCTTCTGGGCATCTTCCAACCGGCCAAGACTCGCCAACGCTCGCCCCTCCCCGTCGAACGCCGCAGCAGAAATCGGGGTTTGATCGGCCATGGCCCTGAATTCCAGAAGGGCGTCCTCGGCCAATCCCCTTTCAAGAAACAGGATGCCGCGTTTCTCTCGAACCCGTGCGCGCCCCGGGTCCAGTCGCAACGCTTTCTCGTACTGCGCCATCGCAACGGTCAAATTCCTCCCGGCCACGGATCGATCTGCAAGATGCTCATACTCATCGGCCGTCAGAAGCGGGGGTACCGGCGAGAACCCGTTCTCCGACTTCGGCGACTCAGCCCCTACGCCGATCCGTCCGGCGGTGGCGTCATGATGACTCCGCGGAGGAGGCGCTTGCCCCGCGCACCCGCACACCACACCTGTCAGAGCCATGGCAAGATACCATGCAGGATGACGACGACTATTCATCACAACCGTTATCGGCGGCCGGCGCATAGACTTAACCCGGACTATTCATGAATGCCGTCGCGAGGCGTTCGAGACCGAAGTCCGCCGGGGCTCTTCGCAAGTAAGGCCGATGCAGGCGTACTTGCAGTCCGTCGAGGAGGCCGAACGAGAAAAGCCCCGCCGGGCGAGAGGATCGGACGACGGAACAGGTATTCATGAATAGTCCGGGTCAAGGCGGTATGACATCGAAGAATTCGGAGGGACGGTTTGGGCCGTATCAGGGAGCGACCGCATCGCTGAGAAGACGAAGGCCTCGAATCACTGCCGGCCCTAGGAGGATGACGAAGAGCCCCGGAAAAATGAAAAAAATGAGCGGAAAGAGCAGTTTTACCGGCAATTGAGACGCGATCTCTGTGGCTCGCAGGTCCTGTCGGGTCCGTAACCCATCCGCATGAATCCGCAAAGCCTGGCCGATGCTGGTGCCGAATCGTTCCGTCTGAATGACGACCGCCATGAAACCATGGACCTCTTCCACTTGCATGCGTTGCGCGGCGCGACGAAACGCGTCTTGCCTCGATCGCCCGCTGCGCAGCTCTACGCATAGTGTTTCCAGCTCTTGACTCAATTCCCGATGCATTCTCGCCATCTCATGAGCCACCCGATTGAGGGCCACATCAAGACCAAGTCCGGCTTCGACACATATCACGAGAAGATCGAGGGCAGCAGGAAATCCCTCTACGATTTGTGTTTGCCGAGATGCAATGCGGCATCGAAGCCACACATCCGGTGCATACCATCCTGCTAAGCAACCGGCAACGGCCATAATTAGATTACTCCACCACGGATGAGCCGTCAGCAGCTGCAGCAGGAAAAATAAGGCGAGCGGACACCCTGTCGCACCTAGCACTTTCGTGCCATAGAACAGGAGCGGCGCATTCCGGCTCCGCAAGCCGGCCGTGAGGAAGCGCACATGCGCCGACTCACCTTCAGTGCGAGTCGGCGCCGCTCGTCGCCCCCAGGTTGTCAGTAGCCGAATACCCAGCTGTCTCCATCGGTCTATGCCAGCCGCGGAGCCCTTTCCGGTGGTCCCCACGATTCGTCGCCGCCAACGACTGGTCCGCAACTTCTCCGCGGCTAATAGGGTTCCCCCGCCTACTATGAGAAGACTCGCGAACAACACACCGCCGGCCAGCGCCCACCACGGACCCATTGGCATACTCCTTAAATGCGAACAGTCACCATACGTTTGGTGATCGCAGCTCCGCAGATCATCAGCATCCCTGCCACGGTGACCATCGTTTGACCGAGCGGATCCTGAAACAGAATCGTAATATATTCTGCATTGATCACGTAGAGGATACCGGCGAGAGCGAGCGGCAAGGCGAAGAGCACCATCGCTGAGAGCCGCCCCTCTGCGGACACCGCCCGCACCCTGGAGGCCAACTCGAAACGCTTTCGCGCCATCTGACTGATCGACGTAATGACTTCCGCCAAATTGCCACCCGATTCGCGTTGAATCATTACAGAGGTCACAAAAAATCTGAGGGCCGCCGAATCGAATCGATCTGTCAAATGGCTCAGTGCATCGCCCAGCGGGACTCCGAATGTCGCCTCTTCCACAACCCGCCCAAACTCGAGACCCACCGGTGCGGGGAATTCATCCGACACCATTTTCATTCCGGCCAGAAGGGAATGGCCGGCCCGCAACGACCGTCCCATCATATCCAGCGCCTCGGGTAGCTGGCGTTGAAAGTCGCGCAGCCTTCGAGTGGCGCGCGTGGCCAGCACACCGCGAACGCTACCCCACAGAAGAGCCACGACGATACCTCCCCTCACCGGATCGAGCCCACCCACCGCCACCAACAGAAAAATGAAGCTGGTCGGCCCGATTACGCTGAGCAGAAGCCAATCCAGAGACAGGGATACCCCAGCCTGCTGACGCCACCGCTCCCACCGATCGATCCCGGGCCACCAAGACAGAGTTCTGTCGACCCATGGGATGGGGCTGCAGCGGCGCATCCGCGTGATGTTGGGCGCTCCTCCCATGCCAGAGCCTGTGCGCGGGAACTCTCGCTGCGTAGACAACGCGGGGTCCGTTCCGGACGGCAGCCACAGATACAGTCCTGCCGCTGCGGCAAGGCCGAACGACAAGGCGATACCCACGATCAGCGTCGCGATAATCATGCGGGTGTCCTCTCACACCTCTCGAATACGATTCGGATCGAACAGGTCCGGCGGCACAGCAATCCCGAGAGCGTCCAACCGCGTCATAAAGTGCGGACGCACGCCGGCGGCGAGAAACCGTCCCCTCACGCGCCTGGATTCGTCTAACCCGGTCTGCTCGAAGCGAAAAATCTCCTGCAGCACAACAACGTCTTGTTCCATACCCACGACCTCCTGCACACTCATAAGCTTTCGGGTTCCGTCCGAGAGCCGGCTCAGATGCACAATGACGTCCAGGGCGGAGGCGA
>DAONAB010000336.1:0-3366 GCA_035400805.1 Nitrospira sp.
AAGTTAGACTATGCCGCAGCGGTGGCGGCTATCACGCATCGGTGAGAATCCCGTATGAGCGGCAGGAATAGAACCGGTCTCTTTCACGGTGTGCCTGTCATGCATTACGAATTGCTATGTTGACCAAACGCATCATTCCCTGCTTGGACGTAAAAGATGGCCGGGTCGTCAAAGGGGTCAGTTTCGTCAATTTGCGCGATGCGGGCGACCCCGTCGAGGTGGCCACCATCTATGACCGTGAAGGCGCGGACGAACTGTGTTTTCTGGACATCACGGCGTCGCACGAAAACCGTAAGACCATTGTCGATGTGGTGGAGCGAACTGCCGCCCGGGTGTTTATGCCGCTGACGGTCGGGGGAGGCGTGCGCACGCTGGAGGACATCCGCACGTTGCTGAATGCCGGGGCGGATAAGGTCAGTATCAATACCACCGCGGTTCAACAGCCGGAATTTGTTCGTGAAGCGGCGCAGCGTTTCGGCACGCAATGTATTGTGGTGGCCATCGATGCGAAGCGAGCGGAAGTCGGTGGGCATTGGCAGGTCTTTACGCACGGCGGACGAAACGCGACCGGCCTTGATGCGGTCGAATGGGCGCGGCGTATGTCAGGGTACGGCGCCGGTGAAATTCTGTTAACCAGCATGGATCAGGATGGCCGCCAAAACGGATATGATCTGGCGTTGACGGCCGCCGTGTCGGAGAGTCTGACCATTCCGGTGATTGCCTCGGGTGGAGTGGGCACCTTGGAGCACCTCTACGACGGGCTGGTCAAAGGGAAGGCTGAGGCGGTGTTGGCGGCGTCGATTTTTCACTACCGGACTCACACCATTCAGCAGGCCAAGGCCTATTTGCGTGATCGCGGAGTGCCGGTCCGGGTGGGGGCCGCATAGATGGAGCCTGTGATGTCGAGCGATAGCCAGAGTCTGGCATTTGACGGACAGGGGTTGATCCCCGCCGTCATTCAAGATTGGTTCGATGGGACCGTGCTCATGGTGGGCTATATGAATCAGGAAGCCCTCATGAAAACACTGACTACCAGATCCGTGCATTTCTGGAGTCGCTCCCGCCGGAAATTGTGGGAAAAAGGCGAAACCTCAGGACACTTTCTACGAGTAAAAGATCTCTTCGTCGATTGTGACCGGGATACCATTCTGGTGAAGGCGGAGCCTGTCGGGCCCACGTGCCATACCGGAGAACGCGCCTGTTTTTTTTCCAGAATGAATGAGGACGGACGGGCGGACGGACATAAGACGCAGGATGCCGGTGGAGGAATTCTCGAGCGTCTCTATCAAACCATTTTGGCGCGGAAGGCCGCCCCGCAGCCGGACTCCTATGTCTCCAAGCTGCTGCAGGGCAATGTCGACCGCATTCTCAAAAAAGTGGCTGAAGAAGCCGGCGAAGTCATTATTGCCGCGAAGAATCAGAAACGGGACGAGATTATCTACGAGACGGCCGATCTGTTTTTTCACACCCTCCTGGTTCTCGGTTATCACGATGTGACGTTGGGCGAAGTTTATCGGGAATTGGGATCCAGGTTCGGCAAGTCCGGGATTCGACCGGTACCGGAGGGGGATGCGCGTGGATAACTGCATTTTCTGTCGTATTGTGGAAGGCGCTATTCCTGCAAAAATTGTTCATCAGGATGATCGTGTGGTGGCATTCGAAGACGTCAATGCCCAAGCCCCCGTGCATATCCTGGTCATTCCGAAACGTCACGTGGCGGCGGTACAAGATTGTCAGGACGGAGACCAGGCGTTGCTGGGGCATCTGCTGTTGACCTGTGCCAAGGTTGCGGCGATGAAGAATCTGGCGGAGTGCGGCTATCGCATTGTCACCAACACCGGCGCAGACAGCGGGCAATCCGTATTCCATCTCCACCTGCACGTTCTTGGCGGCCGGCCTATGGCCTGGCCTCCGGGATAATCCGCGCGGCTCCTCGATTGACACATGTGCGGACCGTTTGTTAGGGTGAACGGTCAACTTTCAATCGCGTCAAAGGCATCCAGCCGGGCATCGACCGGTAGGATCCCTGCGGGCACTAGCGAGGACCGCCGTGGGCCAAGGCCTGATTTCGGACGACGTCATCAACCAAATCAGAGACCGAGTGGACATCGCGGAAATCGTGGGCCAACATGTGGCGCTGACTCGGGCCGGGCAAAACCTCAAGGGCCTGTGTCCCTTTCACCAAGAGAAGTCTCCTTCCTTCACCGTCAGCTCATCGCGGCAGATTTTTCACTGTTTCGGCTGCGGGGCCGGCGGCAATGTGTATACGTTTCTGATGCGATTAACCGGAGCGGCCTTCCCCGAAATCGTTCGGGATTTGGGGCGGAAGGTGGGAGTGGATGTTCCTGAATCGACGGGGGGATTTTCCACTGAAGCGCGCACGCAACTTGGTCGACTGGAACGCCTTAATGCAGCTGCGGGAGCCTGGTACCAGCGTATGTTGATGGATGGCCCTGCCGGTGCGCAGGCGCGTGCCTATCTTGAGAGCCGAGGCATTCAGCAGCACACCACCGAGCAATTCAAGATCGGCTATGCTCCTCCGGAATGGGATGGCCTGACGAAGGCCATGCTCAAGGAAGGGTTTGTGGCGGCGGATCTCGTCGCAGCCGGCCTTTCTATCCCGCGTGATCAGAACGGCTCACAGAAGACGGCCGTGTCGGGTCACTACGACCGGTTCCGTTCCCGGGTCATGTTTCCCATTACCGATTTGCGTAAGCGGGTGGTGGCTTTCGGCGGACGGGTTCTCGGCGACGGAATGCCCAAGTATATGAACTCCCCGGAGACGCCGTTGTTCAAAAAGGGGCAGACGCTCTTTGCGCTGGATGCGGCGCGTGAAGCGGCCGGTCAGCAGCAAACCTTAATCATCGTCGAGGGGTATTTCGATGCGGTCGCGCTGCACCAGGCCGGTATTCGCCATGTGGCGGCGACCTTGGGAACGGCCTTAACCCCGGATCACATTATAGTCATCCGGCGGTTTGCTTCGAATATCGTCTTGCTCTTTGATCCGGATCAGGCCGGAGTGCGGGCGGCATTGCGGTCGCTGGATCTGTTCGTCAATAGCGGTCTAAGCGTCAAGGTCGTCTCGCTTCCGGAGGGTGACGATCCGGATACCTATGTTCGGCAGCATGGCGCCGAAGGATTTGCGGCCTTGCATCGCACGGCCCCGAGCCTGTTAGACTTTGCGATCGAGCATAGCTTGCGCACGGCCGAGTCGGGAAGCGTTGAGGACCGGATTCGAGCCGTGGATGCGGTCTTGCGTATTCTTCAGAAAAGCGCCCATCCGATCGAGCGGGAAGAGCGGATTCGGCTTGTGGCGGAACGATTGGGACTCAGTCAGCAGCGCTTGATCGATCGCTATCCGACGCT
>DAONAB010000337.1:0-3351 GCA_035400805.1 Nitrospira sp.
TGGTGGAGCAACATCCTCGTCTCGGTTCCAACGTCATTCGGCAGGTGGGGCCGGACTATGCATGGTTGGCTGAGGTGGTGTTGCAAGCGCACGAACGGGGAAAGGGGCAAGGCTATCCTCATCGCTTGAAAGGGCGGGAGATCAACGAGCTGGCGCAAATTATCGGCCTGGTGGACATCTTCGATGCTCTGGTGAGTCCGCGTCCCTACCGTCGACGGTTGTTGCCGCATGAGGCCGTGCGCGAATTGCTCACGACGGAACGCACCGCCTTTCCCCGGGAAATCATGAAGGCGCTGGTCGAACAGTTGTCGGTCTACCCCCTCGGCACGAGAGTACGGCTCAGCAGTGGAGAGGAGGGGGTGGTAGTACGGATCACGGCCCGCTATCCGTCGCGCCCGGTGTTGCGGATCACCGGCACGGAGCACGCGTCCATCTCTGATGCCCCCCGCATACTCGACCTGAGTCAGCTACCCCATGTGTCGGTGGTGGATACCGTTGAGCCACCAGCGTTGGAACGGGTCACATTCGAATCCGCTGAAGCTGCCCCCACAGCGCCTGCCGCGTCGACAAACGTCTCAGACCAATTCGCGGCGCTGCTGGAAAGCCTGGATGCCATTGCAGGGGTGATTCAAGCCGCCGTAGACCAGCCGACGGCAGCACTGGGGCCTGTCCAAACGCCGGCGGAAGCGGAGACGACGGAGCCCACGATTCCTGTACGCCGGGAGATTTTAGGCCTGTTCGTGTTGGAAGCGAGGGAATGGCTCAATCAGATACAAACAGCGTTGGAACGGTTGGACGCTACCAGTGAGCAGGCGCGTCGCGCGCAATTGGCCTCGATTTTATGGCAGAGCGTCAACAACCTCGCCCGTTCCGCTGCTACGGTGGGATTGACGGCGGTGGAGACAATGGCGACCAGGCTGTTTCCGCTCCTGCAGGCGGCGGCCAGGCATGAACGGGCCGTCGCGGCGCATCATGTGGCGTCGCTTCGGGAGGGATTGTTGGAGATCAGTAAAACGGTCCAGGAGCTTCGACCGGTGGAAGACGACTCCTCCAGAGCAGACGAGACGATTGAGCGAGAGCCGCAGACCGTTGAGCAACCGCAGCAGGAGGAAGCTCAGGCGCCGCCGGTGCCCAGTGGGACGGCCTCTGAAACCGCCGTGCCCATCGTCCGCGCTCCACGTCCGATGCCGGCGTCGTCCATTCTCGGG
The DNA here is from genome assembly GCA_035400805.1 of Nitrospira sp. Classification (GTDB taxonomy): domain Bacteria; phylum Nitrospirota; class Nitrospiria; order Nitrospirales; family Nitrospiraceae; genus Nitrospira_A. The sequence goes on from DAONAB010000337.1 coordinate 1,209, forward strand.
GCCTTGCGGCAATTGCATGTGGCACGCGGACGCTCGCTTGAACCAGTACGTGATGTGTTGGAGACGATCATTCAACGGGCCGAACGTGAGGTGGCCGAGGGGAGTACGGTGGACGCGCGAGCCGTCGGGCGCCTGTTGCAGGAGCATGATGAGTTGGATGAACAGTTTCTCGGCCACATGCAGGCTCGAGTTCCATCCGTCATCGCCACGCTCGGCCGTATCGCTCGCGCGAGTGAGGAGCGTGTGTTGCCTCCTCAGGCTCTGGAGCCCATTTTTGAAGAAATTGATGTGCTCTTCGAGGCATCCGAAAAGGTGTCCGCAGAGAACATCAGTGTCTTTCTCCAAGGTCTTCGGACATTTCTTCGCGTGACGGCCCAACATAAGCCCGCAGTCATTCGCGAGCGGTTGACTGCTCTGGAGGAGCGTTTGGCGACGCTGGTTCCGCTGGCCCAGCAATGGGTCGATGTCGGACGCGTGGAACGGGCGGCCATTTTTGATATTCTGCCGATGTCCTAGCCTCGTCTTTCCCCTCTCAGGGCTCACGTTCCAATCCTTTTACACACCGGTTTTTCCCACGCCTAATCCTTAGGCAGTTGCTCTGCGCCCCCTCGTAGTCCGTGTAAACGCGGTCCATCCACATGGTTGCGCACAGTCCGTCCACAGTTCTTGTGGACAGGTGCGTGAACCGGCCTGCAGGGGTGAGGAACGTCGGACTTATCTCTTCGACGCCATACATTTCTCTTGCGGTTGTGGTGGCGATTATACGACCATCACGGCCATGGCAAAACTTGTCTCAGTCAAACAGCAGGAAGGCCACGACGCCCGCGCGACGGCCTATATCAAAGCCTACATGCTCTTTCCGGCCGGCATTCTCGGCCTGATTTCCATGCTCGGCGGAGTCGGCGGGTTAGGCTATCAACTCATCGCCACCGATACCTATTCGTGGGCCACCTTCGTCGAAAGCTCCGGGTTGTTGCTGCTGGGGGGATTGCTGGGGTGGGTGCAGACCACCTACCATCGCTGGATCCTGGCCAACCGTCCTGAAGTATTCGCCGAGCGCATGCGGCAGCCCGCGCTCAACAAAAGCGGAAAGCCCAAACGGGAGAGCGGGAAGGCTCAGGAATCGGCCAGCGGATCGCCATGGGCTCCAGGCGCCTATATGGTGGGGCTGGCCTTGTTACTGGCTGCATCGGCCACGGCGGTGATGTACGGAGCTGTCCATCCCATTCCGGCCTGCTTCCTGCCTTGGGCCGGTTTTTTCTGGGCCAAACTGTTCTTTTGGAAGACGCTGCTGAAACCCTGACGAGACCGGTCAGCTAGGGACGGCGAGGCTTGCGAGGTTTAGTGGCTGGCTTCGACGCTTGCTCCAGGGTTGCGAGCCGTTCCTCCAGCTCTCGCACCCGTTGGCGAAGTTCAGGCAGCTGAGGAATCACCGCCTGGGCTTTGAGAAACGTGGCATGGGCCATCACCGGCGCGCCGGAGACGATTTGATTCGGCTCCAAACTCCGGGTGACACCGGACTTCGCCGCGATCATCACCTGATCGCCGATCTGCAAATGATCCGCTAACCCTGCCTGGCCTCCCACCATCACGTAGCGTCCCAGCGTGGTGCTTCCTGCGATGCCGACCTGGGCCACCAAAATGTTGTGTTCGCCGACGACCACGTTGTGGGCGATTTGCACAAGGTTGTCGATCTTGGTGCCGCGCTTGATGATGGTCTCTCCGAAGGTCGCGCGATCCACGGAGACGTTGGCGCCCAGTTCCACGTCATCTTCGATCAGGACGCCGCCCAGCTGAGGAATTTTCTGGTGCCGGCCCTGATACTGCACATAGCCGAAGCCGTCGCTGCCGATGACCGTCCCGCTGTGAATGATGACGCGAGCACCAATCCGGCATCCTTCCCGCACGACCACATTGGGATAGAGGAGGCTGTCGTCTCCGATGACGCTATCGTCTCCGATGAAGACCCCGGGATAGAGGGTCACCCGCGCGCCGATGGTCACACGGTCGCCCAAGGTCACCCCTGGCCAAATCGAGACATCGGCACCGATTGTCACGCCGTCACCACGTGTAATGCCTTCCGCGATGCCGCGCACTCGGGCCGGTCGTGTAAAAAACTGTTGCGCCGCCCGTGCAAAGGCAT
>DAONAB010000338.1:0-3325 GCA_035400805.1 Nitrospira sp.
TCAGCGGCACCGCCAACGCCGAGCTGGCCCTCAGCGGACGCGGGTTTACCCATCCTGATCTCGTGAAGGCCCTGGCAGGAACCGGCCGCATGTCCGTCAGGGAGGGGAAAATCGAGGGGATTAATCTCTTGCAACAGGCCGCGATGCTACTAAAAGTGGTCGGCGTCTCTTTGGACAATGTCAAAGCGACGGCATTCTCGACCATCGAAAGCGACGTGGTGATCAAACAAGGGCTAATTGGCCTGCAGCGAGTGTTGATTGACAGCCATGATTTCCAGGCGACCGGCGGCGGCACGATCGGCCTCGATCAATCACTCGACATGAAACTGAATCTGAATCTGTCCCAGGCCCTGAGTCAGAAAATCGCCGCCGGCTCTCCCATCGCGAAGGTCGCCATGACCAATGGACGCCTCTCGCTTCCGCTGGTGATTACCGGCAGCACCCAAGCCCCCTCGTATGGACTCGACACCAAAATGTTCGCGGGGAAAGTCCAGGAGCAGGTCAAGGAAAAGGTCAAAGGCGCGGTGGGGGACCTTCTGAAAGGGTCGGCCAAGCCGGAGGACCTCAAAAAGCAGGGCAAGGATCTTCTGAAGGGATTGTTCGGACGATAGGAACGGCGCGGAGGAGACATGTCACTGGCTAATTTGATTACCCAATACGCCGTGCAATACGGCTTTCGAATCATGGGAGCGATCCTCGTTATCATTGCCGCCCTCTTCGTGGCCAATTCGGTGGGGCGTCTCTTCGAGCGGTGGCTGAACAAACAGGATCTGGAGCCGCCCCTCCGCCTCCTGCTCCTGCGAGTCCTCAAAGCCCTGTTGGTCATCCTCGGGGTGCTCATCGCACTGGATCAACTCGGGGTGCAAATCGCGCCGCTGGTGGCGGGCCTCGGCGTCGCCGGTCTCGGTGTCGGGCTGGCCTTGCAAGGAGTGCTCAGCAATGTCGTGGCGGGGCTCTCGATTATCTTCACGAAGCCCTACCGGGTCGGCGAACACATCTCTCTCTTGGGCGTCCATGGCGACGTCGCGAAGATTGATATCTTCACCACCACGCTCCTGCATCCCGACCATTCCCGGATTGTCATCCCGAACCGCAAAGTCGTCGGAGAAATTCTGCACAACTTCGGCACGATCCGGCAGTTGGACCTCTCCATCGGCGTGTCCTATCAGACTGATATCGAGACCACTCTCCGTGTGCTGCGCGAACTCGTCGCCAGGCACCCGAAGGTGCTTCAGGATCCTGCCCCGATCATCGGCATCGCTGCCTTCGCCGACTCGTCCATTACTCTGTCCATTCGGCCCTGGGTCCCTGTAGCTTCCGTTGGTTCAGCACAGATTGAGCTCAACCAGGCCATCATTCAGCAATTACAAGCTGATGGCGTGGACATTCCCTTTCCGCAACGTGAAGTGCGCCTGCTCAATCCTTCGTAACTCACTGCGGAACGACCCGATGATCGGCCCTATCTCTTGCGCCGGGGAGGACTCTGCGTGACTTGTTGCATCTGCGTAAACATGCTAGTGTAGCGCCCTTTCGTTGGCGGACGGCCGCGGCCCAGGAGACGACACCATGAGCAGGCACACGGATCTCGATCGCTCCCGACGTTCTGAACGAACCACGACCACGCTCGCCGAGACGGAACCGGACGCCGCGCTCCCCGACGACCCCGCAGCCGGCAATAATCTGGACAAGATCCGCGACATCCTCTTCGGGGCCCAGGTCCGCGATCACGAGCGCCGGTTTACCAAGCTCGAGACGCAATTGCTGGCAGAGGCCGCGCAACTACGTAACGACCTTAAAGAGCGCTTCGCGTCGCTGGAACAATACATTCGTACAGAAGTTGAGCAGGTGACGGGACGGTTGAACGCCGAGGAGCAGGGCCGCACGAATGCCGTCGGCGCTCTGACCGCGGAGCTGCAGACCCTCGCCGGTGTCCTCCAGCAGACGGCCGCTCAGCTGCGGGAACAGAGCGAACAGGCGCACCGCGACCTGCGCGATCAACTCCAGAATCAAGCGGTCTCACTCACCGGTGAGTTTACGCAACAACACGCCACCTTGTCGGCCACGCTCGACCAGGCCGTGCAGCAGCTTTCGCATCAGAAGACAGACCGGTCATCGCTGGCAACCTTATTTCAAGAACTTTCGCAGAGGCTCTCGCATGACCAGCCTCCCCAACAGGCATAATCCCGCCTGCCTGCCGCAACGGTCTCAGCCTCCCTTTCTCACACAGAGGCCCCTCCTTTATCACCTCATTGTTCCCACGATGTCCCTCTTTCGTCTCACGAAGCAAGGGAGCCGGTATGGCAGCGTCACCTAACGCCGGCAGGACCCCGAGCGAACACGACTACGCCGAACTTCGCAGCCTTCTGCTGGCGCCGGAACAGACGCGCCTGGAGCAGCTCCGGGAGCAAGTCGAGCATATTGACCTCAATGCGCAGAACCTCAGCCGCGTTCTGCCTGATGCCATCGCACTCCGCGGAGAGGGGGATCATCAATTGACACACGTCTTGACCCCGCATGTATCCGAAGCGTTGGGCGCATCGGTGCGAAGACAGCCCCATATGATCGTAGAGGCCATCGCGCCGATCATGATGCCGGCCATTCGCCAGGCTATCGCCAATGCGTTGCGCAGCATGGTCCAATCGCTGAATCAAACCATCGAGCATAGCCTGTCGATCCAGAGTGTGAAGTGGAGAGTGGAGGCGCTGCGGACAGGCAAACCGTTTGCCGAAATCGTCCTCCTGCACACGTTGCGCTATCGAGTCGAACAGGTCTTTCTTATTCATGCACAGACCGGACTACTGCTGGCGCATGCCGCCGGCGACGCCGTCGCCGTGCAGGACCAGACCCTGGTGTCCGGCATGTTGTCGGCCATCCGCAGCTTCGTGCAGGATTCATTCGGCGCCACACCGGATCAGGTGCTGAATACCCTGCAGGTGGGTGAACTCACGGTCTGGATCGAACAGGGACCGGCTGCCATTCTCGCCGCTGTCATTCGCGGCACCCCGCCGGAAAGCCTGCGCCTGCATCTTCAAGATACGCTCGACCGTATTCACGCCGAACGGTCGGAGACCTTGGCGCGATTTACCGGAGATGCCGCCACCTTCGCCACTGTCACACCCCTCCTGGAAGAGTGTTTGCGCGCGCAGTTCGAATCACGGCGGCGCGGGGTCGCCCCGATGACGTGGGTGCTGGTGGTAGCCGCCATCCTGATCACGGCGTGGTGGGGCCTATCAGCCTACCAGGAGCGCCAACGCTGGCAGACCTACCTCTCCCAGCTGGCAACGGAGCCCGGGCTTGTCGTGACCAACGCTGAGTCGGAAGGCCG
>DAONAB010000339.1:0-3294 GCA_035400805.1 Nitrospira sp.
ACGGGCTCATCATTTGTGTGACGATATATACGTTTGCGATGTTGCGTCTGCGCAAGGGTGCCCCACGGAAGGGCCAGAAACCCGGCATGTCCGCGGAGATAATCGACCAGTAGCCAGAGAACGGGCGCACAGATCAGTAAAGGAATCGCTTGCCGTAGCGCCCAGGCTGTGGCTGCTGCCCAGACCGCCGGATAGACTCCGACATAGAGGGCCAGTAGCACGGCATGGCGCACATCGAAGCTGGGAACCTCGAACAGCCAGCCATAGATGCCGAAGCTCGCGACGATTCCCGTCAGGAGCCCCAGGGCGGCCGCTTGACCGGGCCGGAGTCCTTGGATAGCCAGCAGAAGCGGGACCAGCGCACACCAGCCCAACCAGCCGATATCCGGCGAGGGAAGAGATACAACCAATAGGCCCGCAGACAACAGCGCCAGCCCGCCACGTATGAGGCGGGCAGTTAAGTGCTGACGTCGATCTGCCTTCATTCCGACTCCTCCTGCCGGTCTCAGGCGTCCTGTTCGGATGGCGACTGTGCCGTTGCGACCAACTCTCCGACTGACTCACCTGCCCGGGTGAGTCAGTCGATTGTCGGCACAGGTTCATTCCATTATTGCGGCTGCGCCGACGGTGGAATGAGCGTGGTCGTCCAGGATTTCGCCGCCTTTGCGTCACTCTCCGCCGGCTTCGTGCATTTCTTGCCGCGCACGCCGTAACTGATCGTGTTGGTCCTGATCGGGCAGGTGCCGAATGCGGTGCCGAATTGAACAACGCCTTCGATCACGGTGAGAATGCTCTGTCCGTCCGGTTGGACTTTCAAATTAAATTCCGTTTCCTTCACGGCCGCCGTGGCCACCGGGGTTTCAACCTCGAACGCCTTCGGCCCGTCACCTGCGGTCTTGGCCCATACTTCCCCTTGGCTCAGCCGGAGAATCCAGGTGGTCGGCTTGTCCTTCTGCCATCGGGAGAGAATCTTGAACGAGGTTTCCTCATTCAGGGCCACGTTCACGCCCTGTTTGAGTTGAATGTAGGCCTGACTGGAGGCATCCGTCTTGAGCACGTCGCCTTCATACAGCGGCATGGTCTTCCGGCCCTGGAGCTGTTCCTCCACGCCGTCGGCACGAATAATGGTCAGCGTGCCGATGGCATTAACCGCCCATCCCACCGGAGCGTTGGCGGCCGTTGCGACTGATACGATTCCCATGATTCCAGTCATGAACATCGTGCCAATGATGAGTGATGTCTTCATGTTATTCTCCAGGCTCTGTATGCTGTGATCGGGTATTCAATTGGTTCGTTGGGTTTTTGTCGCCGTCGGCGCTGCCGCTATCTCGAGACCACGACCCGGATCGGCTTGCGGCCGACGGGCACCGTGCCGAGATTTTGCCCCGTTCCCGTGTCGATGACGCGCACTTCGTTGCCCTTGTCGTGACCGACAAAGATGCGTGTCCCTTCCGGGTTTGCCCAGATGCCGTTCGGCCCTTCCCCCACGGTGATTTCTTCCAAAATCTTCAGGTTCTTCGGGTCTGCCGGCACCACCGCCACCTTGTTGGTTCCGCCGACCGTCACGTAGACGTTCGGCCCCTGCATGCCTTTAAAGCCGAACGCGATCTGTTGCGGTTTCGCCCCGACTTCCAGCGTCCCGGCTATCTCCTGCGTGGTGGGATCGATCACGTAGATGTCGGTCCCGCCGGTATTCGTGCCCCACACGTATCCCTTCGGTCCGACCACGAGAAAATGTGGGTTGGTGCCAACCTGCAGCGACTTCACAATCTGATGCGTCGACGTATCGATGATATCGACGGTTTTGTCGCCCTGCGTGCTGACATAGGCGAATTTGCCGTCGTGCGAGAAGGTCAGACCCGTCGGTCCTTTACCCGTGGGGATGGTCCCCACGATGCGAAACGTCTCCGTGTCCACGATTGAAATGTTGTTGTCGCCGATGTTCGCCACCCACGCCTGCTTGTTGTCGTTCGTGAGTGCGACCACGTGGCACCGTTGGCCGGTATAGATCGAGGCGATGGTTTCCATCGTGCCTGCGTCCATGACCGATAGGCGGCCGCTTGCGAGATTAGTGGCGTACACACGCCGGCCGTCACGGGAGACGGCGAGGTCATGCGTGGATTGGTTTTTTGAATCAATAGTTCCCACCGGAGCGTAGCTCGTCGCGTCGATGACCGACACGTCATTCGAGCTTTCATTGGCGCTATAAATGCGCGACGGGATTTCGACCGGCGCTTTGACGGTTTCGACCTCGGCGCAGCCCGCCAGGCTGCTGAGCCCAAGCGCGGCGACGCCGATGTGTGCCCATGACCATGACATAACAATCCTCCTTACCGCTGTATGAGTATGACGAACTAGATGACGGACCATGATGAACGGCGATGCTGATTACCGGACCTGCCCGAGTACCAGTTGCCCTTCCACTTCACCCTTCTTCACCGGATGCTGGTTTTGTCCGGTCACTTCCGGCACTTTCTTCGACACATAGCCATAGGCCTCATCGACGGTAATGACTCCGTCGCGATCGGTATCGGCATGACCGCGCAGGCCTTCGAGCAAATAGTAGGTGAACACGCCGTGTCCCAGGTCTTCCCGTTCCTCGCTGACTTCGCTGGCCTTGCTGGCGCTCAGGACGATGCGGCCTTTCCCTTTGGAGAGGCGACTCAGGAACGATTCGGAGACGACGGCGCGCCGCGAGGCGGTGGCGAAGGTGCGGCCGGCCGTCGCGCCGCTGTAGCAGGAGTCGCTGATGAAGATGACACGCTCAGGCGCCAGCCGATTGAAGATCGTCTCGACTTCCCGCATCGGCAGGCCCGTCGTATAGAGGTCCTTCGGATCCGCGTCGTAGGGGACGATATATTTTTCGAGACCATCGTCGTCTGCGGCCGAGGCATCCGCCTCCGGCGCCCCATGGCCTGCATAGTAGATGATGACGGTATCCTTCTCCGCCGCTTTGCGCTTCAATTCCGTTCCGAGTGTACGCTTCAGATTCGTGAGGGTTGCCTGTTCGTTCAGGAGCAGCGTGATGTGCTCGGGCAGAACGCCGACATTGCGCAGCAGGTAGTCGTAAAACGCCTGCGCGTCCACATCCGCGTACCGGAGCGGATGGACGGTCTTGTATTTCGAGATGCCGATCACCACGGCCCAGACTTTGGCGCGGTCCACCTGGCGCATCACGGTGATGACCTTCTGCGTCGACAGATTGTCCCGGTCGATGGCAGAGACCACGATGTCGTTCTTGCCTTCTTTCAGTGTGAGTCGTTCTGAAAACTCGAGGTTCGGTTCTACAGCCGG
>DAONAB010000340.1:0-3272 GCA_035400805.1 Nitrospira sp.
CGCGCACAATCAACGTACCGGGGACCTTGCCGGCTGCTTCGCCGGTCGTTGCCAGTGCGACGACTGAAAAGAGCAGGAACCCGATTATGCGCAGCCCCAGACCAACAACTTCTGCCATGGTACGGGTGGGCTTCTCTGCTGAACAGCACATGCGTGATTAGGAGAACAATCCGCGGTCGCGGCTGACGGTGAGATAGGTATCGCCCATGCAGAACAACACGAGACCAAGCAACGGCACAAGGGCGAACGACAACCAGTTCATCCACATGATGATCAGCAGCAACCCGGCTGCGAGAAGCGGTCCGCCACGCCGCTCACCGATATAGAGATGACCGAGCCCCGGCACAAGCGACAAGGCCGCGGCGCAAAGAGCATGAGATGGTTTTTCCAGCGGATCCATAGGCGCTACACAGGAGTCAACCACGCGACCGTCGCGACCTGAACAGAGACTAGGCCTTCAATGCCGCCAAGACCTCGTCCACATGCCCAGGCACTTTGACCTTCCTGAAGGCGGCCTTGATTCGTCCCGTTGCATCGATCACAAACGTGCTGCGCTCAATGCCCATGTATTTGCGGCCATACATGCTTTTCTCTTTGTAGACGTCATAGGCCGTACTCACCGCCACATCTTCGTCGCTCAACAGCGCAAACGGCAACTCGTACTTGGCGATAAACTTCTGGTGAGAAGCTTTCCCGTCCTTGCTGACCCCGATCACCACCGCTCCGGCCTTCTTGATCGCCGCCAGGGAATCGCGGAAATCGCAGGCCTCTTTGGTACACCCGGAGGTATCGTCTTTGGGATAAAAATAGAGCACCACCTGTTTGCCCTTGAAACTCTTCAACGTGACAACATTGCCGTCTTGATCCCGGAGGGAAAATTCCGGCGCTTTTGCCCCGACTGCTACTCCAGTTGCCATGTTGCGTCTCTCTCCTTCAACGAGCGTTCGTCACCGTTAGCGCGGGCCGCTCCCGATCGTCGGCCTGCTCGTTCCGTAGGGATGCTCTCTCCCTGGGCCTTTGGGTGCTTCCGGATTTCCGAAGGGGCGCAATGCCGGAGAGTCCCAGATCACTTTATCGCCGGGAGCCAGATTTGCCGCCTCGATAAATTCCTGGCGCGCCTGATCGGTTTGCCCCAACGCGTTCAACGCTAATCCGTAGTTGTAGTGAGCCTGGCCGGAGTCCGGCGCGGCTTTGATCGCCTGCCCGAAGAAATCTTTTGCCTCGGCCATGTGACCGGCCAGAAATGCCTGCATGCCTTGGTTATTCAGCGCGTTTACATCGGCCTTGGCTCCGTAGGCCAGTTCGAGAGGCACGAGTGGTTTCGGCTTCTCATGGGTACAGGCCGGAAACGACAGCACGGCCACAGCTAGCAGTATCCAGAGACTGACTCGCATCGATGCCACCTCGTTGATATCGTTCGCCAGCATGATTAGGGCTTGGCGCGTTTTTTCTGTTCTTCTTCAGACGTTTTCCGATACATGACGTCCCATTCGGCACTGCCTTCCACGATGTGCTTTGTATAGGAGGCCAATTTCGCCCGCACCTTCTTGTCGATGTCCACTTCCAACGCGAGTTCCGCAGCCACGACGCGCTTGATCTCTCGCAAGACCTTGCCATCGTCTTCGGTCAGCCTGCACTGAGCGCTCTTTTTCAACCCGCCGAGTATCAGGTGGGCAAGATGGCTGGCTTTGTCGTCACTGATCACGATTCCGGCTCCCGTCTCGAGTGGCTCTGCCCACTCATAAGATGATCCCGCGCTCACGCACCAGTTTCTGTTTGATCATCGTGAACATTTTTTGATAGTCGACCTGCCCCTGCTCGATCTGACGTTCATAGGGCTGCATCATCCGGCGGACTTCGACGTTGAGCCGATCTTCGACCATGAGCTCCTCCGTCATCGTGTGTTCCAACGACTCGCGGAGCGCCTTTCGATCTCCGGTGACCTCGAGATAGCTCAACTCCTGCAATCGAGCGATCACCGAATCCGCCATATGATGAACCCGCTCTTTCGCCAATCTCATGGCCATTGCTCCCTGCTCGAATTTTCCGCCGAACCCTTACCCGACCGGTTGCGCCGGCTCGATGCGTTCGACCCGGATGGTACTGGCATTCATGGCCTGCCGCAATGTCGCCGCATCACCCACAACCCGTCCCACGACATTCACCCGATCGGCAGGCACAGGGTCCGCCCCCATGCTCATCGGCGTGCGTCCAAAGAAAATCGCCAGGACCTGTCCGGCTCCCCAGAAGGCCACGTCCCCGATTTTGACTTGCGTCGTCGCGGTTTCCCGATGATCCTTCACGCCGGGAATTTTAAAATAGAACTCTTCGCCCCACACATTCAACGGGCCCTCCGCCGGCAAGGCGCGATAGAGTTCCTCAGCCGTTCTCGTCCCTTTTAACTCGGCCTCCAATTTGATACCGCCGACTGTGATTCGAATTCGTTTTATCGTGCCGTTCGTGGTCATGATCCCTCATCCGCGCCATAATATTCTGCGCCACACTCAAATGACGAAACTCCGCACCAGTCGCGGACTCTAACTTGTTTATCCCTTGAAATCAAGGTTACAATCCCTCCCCGGACGATTCCCGGCGGCGGCTATGCTGACATCCACGTTTGTCCATCTGAAAGGTATCGGGCCGGCAACTGAGCGGCGTCTGTGGGAAGGTGGCATCGCCGATTGGGCGACCTTCCGGCGGGAGCCTCAATTGACCGGCATCGCGCCCGCGCGTAAAGCCGCCTATGACGCCGAGCTGGCCCTCGCGCAGGATCACCTCGATCTCCATAACCCCCGCTATTTCGCAGACTGCCTGCACACCCGCGACCATTGGCGCCTGTTTCAGACCTTTGGAGCACGCGCACTCTACCTCGACATTGAAACCACGGGGCTCTCGGCCCGCGAGGGGCAGGTGACCATCGTCGGGCTTCATCGCCAGGGACACATGCGCACGTTGATTCATGGCCAGAATCTCACCAAGGACGCTATTCAAGAGGAACTCGACCAGGCCGATCTGCTCATCACATTTTTCGGGACAGTCTTCGACATGCCGTATCTGCAAACCTGCTTTCCCGGCTTGCGGGTGTCGATTCCTCATTTCGACCTCTGTTTTGCGGCCCGACGCGTCGGCCTGCAAGGCGGGTTGAAGTCCATCGAACGGGAGTTAGACATCGCGCGCGAATCAGATCTGCTCCAGCTGGATGGATTGGAGGCGGTTCGATTGTGGCACCACTACCGCGCAGGCCACGACGCCGCCCTGGATCAGCTCGTTCG
>DAONAB010000341.1:0-3259 GCA_035400805.1 Nitrospira sp.
GGCGTTCACGGCCTGTATCGGGCCGCATAAACCGGTGCCGACTCAACGGACGCAAGAGGCCGCATCTCACCCTACGGGAAGCGCAGAACCGTCCACAGCTCCGGAAGCGGTATCGGTTGAGGCGCCGCCTTCCAGAGTGCCTCCTGCGCCGCTTCCTGTCCCGCCGATCGAGGAGGCGCCTGCTCAGGCTTCGGCGCCTACAGGTGGCGAAGTGCCGGTAGTGGACGTCAAGCCGGTCTATGTCGTGGCGCAGCATGAATCTTACAAGGTGGACCGCGCCACCACGGCGACGAGGACCGATACGCCGATCATGGAGACGCCCTACTCGATCCAAGTGGTTCCGCAGCAGGTCTTGAGGGACCAGCAGGCCGTGCGCTTGGAGACCGCGCTGAAGAACGTGAGCGGCGTCAGCGTATTCCCAAGTTCGATTGAGGGGACGGACAGTTACATGATCCGCGGATTCGACTCCCTGGCCTACTATCGAAACGGTGTCTTGAGGCCGACTAACAACATGGTCGAAACCTCGAACATCGAGCGGGTAGAAGTGTTGAAAGGGCCGGCGTCGATTCTTTACGGTCGGGCAGACCCGGGAGGTATCATCAACGTGGTCACGAAGCAGCCGCAGGCCACGCCCTACTATTCGTTTCAACAGCAAATCGGGTCGTATAATTTCTTCCGGACGACCGGCGATGCGACCGGCCCACTCACCAAAGACGGGAGTCTCCTCTACCGGTTCAATTTAGCCTATGAGAACTCGGAATCGTTCCGAGACTTCGTCGATCGGAAGACGATCTTCTTTGCCCCGGTCGTGAAATGGAACGTTAGTCCCCGCACGCAGATCACGGCTGAGATGGAGTATCACAACATCAATACGAAATCGGATGGCCTCCTCCCGGCGCTCGGCAACCGTCCGGCTCCGATTCCGATCAGTCGGTACTTGGATGAGCCGAGCTTCAGCAAAAGCGCCAATGAACGGTTCTTCACGGGCCTCAACTGGTCGCACGAATTTAATGACGACTGGAAAATCACCCATCGGCTATCCGGGGAGTTCATTCACGGCCGTGGCCATCGAGAGATCGTGCCGTTTACTTCCGTTCAACCGGACGGCACCGTTCAGCGCTTTCTGGCCGACGTTCCGCCGGGGCAGCAGGAAAATCGCTATCAAAGCTCCCTCAACCTGATCGGTCATTTCGATACAGGCCTGGTCAAGCACACGTTGTTGTTCGGGTACGATTTTCTGTATCAGACCGACAAATATAGCGTGGCCAAATGCTGTGATACCGATCCGGCATCCAATTTCCCGATCAATGTGTTCAATCCGGTCTATGGCCTGGGGATCCCGAGTCTCGATCAAATCCCCGATAACGGCCCGTTCGGGTCGTCTCGGTCGTGGCACGGAGTCTATGTGCAGGATCAGGTCAAGTTGCCCTTCAACCTGCATGCGCTCGCGGGTGCTCGATACGATGATGCCGTGTCGCATGACACCGTGCTGAATGAGAAGACCGGAAAGGATCATCGCCTGTCTCCGCGGGTCGGCCTGGTGTGGCAACCGATGGCCTGGCTCTCGCTCTATGGTAGCTACACGGAGAACTTCGGACTCCAGAATGCCTTCGATGCAAGCCGGCAGCCTCTGCCTCCTCAGACGGCCCAGCAATTTGAAGCGGGCGTCAAGACGGAGTTTCTTGACGGCCGCCTGAGAACGACCGTGGCCTATTTCGATCTGACCAAACAGAATATTGCTGTGCCGGTGCCAGGGACGCTCTTCTCCCGCGCGATCGGTGAGGCGCAGACACGCGGCATCGAACTCGATGTCAGCGGAGAAATTCTGCCGGGGTGGAGTGCCATTGCCTCGTACACCTACATGCCGTTTGCCAAGGTCACCAACGATGTGGCGGATGATGGCGCCGGCAATGCCACCCCTGGCAATACGGGTAATCGGCTGTTCAATACGACCAGGAACATGGGTAGCCTCTGGACCACCTACGCGTTTCAGGATGAGGAACTCCGGGGTGTGAAGCTGCGTGGCCTCAAGGTCGGAGCCGGGATGCAGGCGGCTGGAGAACGGCAAGGCGATGCGGGGAATCTCTTTCAGCTCCCGGGGTATGCCATCGCGAACGCCATGGCCAGCTATGAATGGCGGATGGGGATGACCAAAATGACGGCGCAGCTCAATGTCAGCAATCTGTTCGATAAGACCTATTATGCCGGCACCATCGGCGGGCCATATTTTATCATGCCCGGCATGCCGCGATTTTTCATGGGGTCGATCCGCATGGAGTTCTAGTCTCTGCCCCTCCCGTGCGCTAGAAGATGCCGTGCCCGCTGTTTCAGCGGGCACGGCGTCCGTTCCCTGCTCACCGTGCGATTGTGCTGCAAACTGTAGCAAGTGTGAGCAATCATCGGTAGACGAATTTCTCGTCGGTTTCGTAGCATGACCGCCTTCCACTCGACGGGTAAGGCGTATGAACGGCGTATGGCGGTCCATGCACGGGGCTCGACAGTCGACACGGGGTCCGCTCCTGGCGGTCTCCGTCGTCTGCGCGCTCATTGCGATCCGCCTTGCGGCGGCCATCGTCTGCGCGACCTGTTTTACCGAACTGGAAACGCCGGCGACCCGCAACTTCCATCTCCATGGCGGCGGCGACCGGGAGCCCTGTCACCGCGGACAGGCTGAAGCTAAACCGCTGGTCAACTGGGCCTGTTCGGTCAACCAGGATGACAACGCCTTCATCCTGCCGGACATTCCGCGCCTCCCGGTCGTGGTCGCGCTGTTCGTCCCGCTGGTGGTGCTGCTAGCGTCTTACCGCAGTCGCCTGCTGATTCCGGCCACCGGCCGCGGCCCTCCGCTTGCCGCCTGCGCCTGTTAACGCACCATCAACATCATCATTGAAGTGTCTCGCGCCGGGCCTCCCGTGGTCCGTTGCTGCCTGCTCCATGCGCACGGGTTCGCCTGATGGCGAGCCAGAACGGACTGTGAACTGGTCCTGTCTCCTCCTTTGCCCAGGCAGCGCATCGGACTCGGCGTCTGTGGTCCGTTCTCGAACAGACGGCCCGTACCAGGAATGAAAGGAAGTTGTGTGCCATGAAAATGCGTCGTCTCACATCTACACTCAACACTCGAATCGCGATTGTTCTTGGGGTCTTTGTTCTCTGTCCCAGCCTGTTGATCCTGTGTTCCAGCGGGCCGCTCCGGGCGGCTGAACCGGAGGCCGCGGAACCGGGGGGAGAGATTCCGGTCGTGAACGCGCCGGATGTGATG
>DAONAB010000342.1:0-3255 GCA_035400805.1 Nitrospira sp.
CGGATTCGTGAACCAGGCGACGAACCCCTCCTATCGCATGTTCATCAGCGGGACAGAGTTGGAGCTGGAGAACTGGAGCAACCAGCTCTCAGAAGGCACGGCACGGGTGCGGCTCGCCGGGATGTTGATGGGGAGCGGCATGACCAACGTGACAGGGGCGTTCCGGCCGGAAGTCGAGTCGCCGGACTTTGACCTGTCCGTGAAAATCCTGAAAACGCCGGTGAAAACGCTGAATCAGCTGTTGCGCGCCTACGGCGGCATTGATGCAACCAGCGGCCTGTTTTCGGTGTTCAGCGAGGTCAGCGTCAAGAATGGGGCGGTCAATGGATACTTAAAGCCTCTGTTTAAGGATGTCACCGTCTATGATCCCAGGCAGGATCGTGACAAAGGGATGCTCAATCAGATTTATGAGAAGACTATCAATGCATTAGCATCCATCTTGAAGAATGCTCCGCGAGATGAAGTCGCGGCGAAAACCGACCTCTCTGGAACAGTGGAGAACCCGCAAGCCAGCACGTGGGAACTGGTCCTGACCCTCTTCCAAAACGCCTTCTTTGACGCCGTCCTGCCAGGACTCGAAGGTAAAGTAAAACATGACGGTTGAGCGATGCTCGCCCCGCTCGCTACTTCCGGCAGGTGGCACGAGAACTAGGGGACCACCTAGTAGCCCGAGAGCATGGTTTTTTCTACAGTGCCAAACTAGTCAGGCGTCTGCACTTCATCCAAGGAAGAGAGGGGTGGGTTATGAGGACAGAGATGAAAACGTTTATTCCCATCTGCTGCGTCTGTGAAAACGTTCGAGGAGAGGCGGTGACTCCTGGAGCAGAGCCCGAATGGGGTCCTCTAAAGACGTATCTTGACACTCATCATCTGACGATCGGAGGCTATCGCCTCACCCACACCTATTGCCCCGCTTGCGCCGGACAATTTACCAAGCTCGGCAGGACCGCTCGCCCGGCCGTCACCGAAGAGCATCATGACACCGACACCAACGTGACCCCGACCATTCTCGATGCCTTTGACCACATGCAACAGTGCGACCTGGACATGCTGGTGGAAGCCTGTCCGACGCTGACCTGGAATCAGGTGTTTTCAGAGGTCGACCGCCTGAGCCGGATGGGACACCTGCGCCTGAGTCACCTCGGCCAAGGCCGCTATTCCATCGAACGACCACAATCAGTTGAAGTAGTCGCGGGGTTCTGACCTTCACACCGTCACGGACCTGCGTCGTTCACAGCGCGAAAGCACACTTCCGCCTTCACCGGCAGGTGGTCGGACGCGACGAGGCTCTGACCCGAACGATGGGCATGGATCCCGTGTAATGCCTGGGGAGGAGACACCCAGATCCGATCCAGCGCCAACAGGGGCCAGATGGTGGGAAACGTCGACGGAGAGGCAGGCGCCCCGAACACCCTGCGGAGCACCCGAAGCGATTTCCCCCACGCTTGCCATTCATTCAGGTCGCCCATGAGAATCGTCACTTCACCCTCTGTGACTTGTAAACACTCCAGCAACCTGGTTGCTTGTAACGGACGCTCTTTCGGCCACAGGCCAAGATGCGTCGTCACCACGCGGATGATCGCGCCCTGACAAAACAGATCTGCAGCCAGGGCGCCTCGTGGTTCATGGCTTCCAACGGAAAGATCCCATCGTCTGACATGCTTGACAGGGTACCGCGTCAATAAGGCATTCCCGAACGTACCTGCCCCGGATGCTCGGACCGGCCCCCCGACCGCAGTCATGCCTAATTTGACGGCGAGCCACGTCAACAGGTGATCGGGATGCCGCCCGCGGAAATCCACTTCCTGTAGCCCGATAATGTCCGCGTCGATCTCCCGCAACACCCTGAGGATGCGGTCCGGATCGTAACGTCCGTCCCTCCCGAATCCACGATGAATATTGTACGAGGCCACCTGCAGACACATCGCCTGCACCCTTTCCGCGCACTCATGTCATGGCGATCGAGGACTCAGCCGCGACCGGCGCCGCCGCCGGCTGACGGGGTTGTAGCCGTCCGGATAGATACCAGACACCTGCCCAGGCCGCGGCGACAACCATCCCCACAATCGTGAAGGCTTGCCAGCTGGGCTCCCTGACGGCTTCTTCGAGACGGCCAACGAACGTCGCCATAATCGTGATGCCGGGCAACATCCCGAGCAATGTCCCCAGCACAAAGTTCCGCAATGACACAGGCGAGGCTCCGGCAACCAGATTAATGACGGAAAACGGAGCAATCGGAAGAATTCTCACGAGGAGGACGGCCCACATGCCCCGTTCAGCGAGGCGTCGGCTCAGGCGTTCAACACGCGATCCCGCCAGCCGCCGGATTCGATATGATCCCAGGGCCCGACCGAGTCCAAACAGTGTGATTGCGCTGAGCAGTGATCCGGCCAGCGCGGACAAGCCGCCGAACCAGGGGCCAAAGGCGAGGATCGTCACCACGAGCAGGACGGTCACAGGAACCGCGAGCATGCCGCCCAGGAGATACCCAGCCATGACGGTCAGCAGTCCAAGCGGGCTTCGCCCCAGCGCCTGTGCATGACTGACCAACGCTTCCACGTCCAGCAGTTGCCCTAACGCCGTCCAGCGCCAGGCCGCCGCAAGCATGGTCATTGCTGCCAGGATTGAGAGACCGACCATGGCGCGCCGCACGATCTGCATCCGTTCCCGCCGGAATCCCACTCCGGCCAGAAGATGGTCCGCAGCCATAGGCCGTTCCGGATCGACCAATGCGTGTTCTGGGATCATGGCATCTGCAGAAGAGATGGCCTCAAAACAACCGCTGAGCAAAGTCCGCTCGCCCCCGCGAAGTGCCTCAATCGCGGCGATCAGCGAGCCCTTCTCTTCAATCTGTTGCGCAACCACGTCGGGCAAGGCCCCGAGATGCTCAGCGATAAGCCCGTTGCGAAAGGCTGCAATGATGCTGTGCACCCGCGCCTGGCCGCCTGCCTCGATCGCCAGATTACATTCCGTGTCGAATCCCATGGAACGATTGGAAACATTGGCCGACCCAAGGCAGACGAATGCGTCATCGACGATCAACAGTTTGCTATGCACCGAAACCGGTTCTGCCCCCTGGTCTCCCGATACGACAGGCGCATACACGCGCAATCGGCCATAGTGGTCGGCCAGTTCCACTTCGTGCAGAAGCTGCGCCCGCAAATTGTCCATCGTCTGGCGCTCCAGCCAGCCATCGCAATGCTGACGGAGCACCAAGACCACATCCGGACCGTCATGCTCCGACAGCCGTTGCGC
>DAONAB010000343.1:0-1484 GCA_035400805.1 Nitrospira sp.
TACTCCGATCACTTCACGGAGGCATTCCACCTGGAGGCCATTCGAACTCTTTTACGGGTCGCGCGCGAGGTGAGAATCTTCCCATTGATCGCGCTGAGGGCCGAGCGGTCGCAGCACCTGGATCCGGTCTGCACGCAGTTGCGCCGGGAGGGGTATACCCTGTCGATTGAACGCGTGGAGTATGAACTTCAACGGGGCGGCAACGAGATGCTGCGACTGGGGCGCGCGTAAGCGACGATTGCTACGATGTGAGCCATGCAGGCTCAGCCTCCCACATTCCCTGAGAAACGAAGTCCGTGACGGGTTTCCGCTCCCGGGGTTTGACTTCTCGCTCGCGCAGATACTCAGGCAATTCGGCTGCATCCCCAGGATACCCGACAGCGATCATCGCCACCGGCTCATGCCCGGCAGGTATCTCGAGATCGGTGCGAGCCTTTTCCATGTCGAAGCCCGCCATCTGATGCGCGATCAATCCCATTGCCGTGGCCTGCAAACAGAGGCTGAGCGCGGCCATCCCCGTATCATGCAGCGCGTGCCGGTTCGGCGTGCCTTCGTCCTCGAAATTCAGCCGGGCGACGGATAGCATGAGCACCGGTGCCCGAAACACCCATTTCTTGTTGCCGTCCTTGAGACAGGCGAACAGCCGGTCATACGCCGGCGCATCGGTCTTCGTGCCGACGATGAAATGCCAGGGCTGCTCGTTATTCGAAGAAGGGGCCCAGCGGGCCGCTTCAAAGAGGCTTTTCAACTTCTCCGGCTCGACCATCCGGTCCGAATAGGCCCGCGGGCTCCAGCGACGCCGCAGCACATCATGAATGGGAAATTGCGTCTCAGCGGGCTTTTCCATGAACGATCCTTTCACGAATTATGTAGTGGTCTGAACGGTTGGAGCCGAGGTGCGCACCACGCGGGCAGGACTACCGGCCACGACGCAGTCGGCGGGGACCGCATGCAGGACCACACTTTCTGCACCCACGACACTGCGATCACCAATCGCCACACCGGGGAGCTCCACCGCCGACGCGTGGTTCCGTCATCGCTCTACACGACGTCTCTTACATCAGCGGGTCGGGTCGAACCCCGCATTCGTCCAGGTGGCGCAGGAGGTCGGCCGGATCGTTGTAGGTGCGGTATGCGCCCGCCCGTTCCAATTCTTCACGACCGTAGCCACCCGACAACAGCCCGACTCCGAGCGCCGAGGCACGGCGCGCAGCCAGCAGGTCCCACACACTGTCTCCGACCACAATACACTTCGCAATGGGAACCTTGAGCTGCTCGGCAGCGGCCAGAAACAAATCCGGATCCGGTTTGGCGCGTTTGACCTGATCGCGCGTGACGACCGGCGTACCGGCAGGCAGCTTCAGCAACTTCAAGGTATGTTGTGCACTCTGCAGCCGTCCGCTGGTCGCGATGGCATAGGGCACTCCGGCCGCCGTCAGCGCATCCAGCAGATCCTGCGCGCCCGGTAGCGTTCGCAGCGATGG
>DAONAB010000343.1:1584-3250 GCA_035400805.1 Nitrospira sp.
AGAAATGCGAGCGCATCGCGATCGTGCACAGCAGCCATGCCTTAGCTCTCCAACTTGGCGTCCATGGTGATGGTGGTATTCAAGAGGCGGGAAATCGGGCAGCCGGTTTTAGCCGCCGTGGTCGCCTTCTCCCATGCCGCAGTATCAGCCTTGGGCACTTTGCCCCTCACGTCCAGATGAATACCGGTCACCGTCCACCCCGCATCCAGTTTCTCCATCGTAACCGTGGCGGTCGTCGCCAACTGATCGGCCACCAGATTGGCCGCGCCCAACTGACCTGAAAGCGCCATGGTAAAACAACCGGCATGGGCAGCGGCGATCAACTCTTCCGGATTCGTCCCTGTGCCATTCTCGAACCTGGTACTGAATGAATATTGCGTCCCGGCCAAGACACCGCTGTCGGTCGACACCGTGCCTTTGCCTGTTTTGAGATCTCCCTGCCACTGTGCCGACGCCTTCCGTTTCATCGCATCCTCCGCTGTTAAGAGTTCATGGTCAGGACGGCGCGGAAGCGCGCTTTCCCGCTGATCATCTGTTGATAGGCTTCTTGTGCGCGTGCCAGTGGATACCGTTCGATCATCGGCCGCACGCCGGTCATGGCGCTGAACCGCAACGTATCTTCTGAATCCTTTGGCGTACCTGATGGCCACCCTTGCACGGAGGCGCGTTTGCCGATCAGGGTGATGGCGTTCACCATGACCGGCTCACCGGGAGCAGCGACGACCAGCAATGTACCATTCGCACCCAGTCCGTCGACCATCGACGCGATGGCCTTGCTGTCCGGGGCGGTCGCCAGAATCACCCGTGCCCCGCCCAGCCGCTGGAGCGCCTCGGCCGGGTTCACTGCCGCCGCATCGATGTAGACCGCTGCACCAAGCTTACGGGCCAACGGCTCCTTGTCTTGCCCACGTCCGACCGCCACGGTCTTCAACCCCAACTTCGACGCATACTGAATGCCGAGATGACCGAGCCCGCCGATTCCTTGGACGGCCACCAAATCACCCGCCCGCGCGCCGCTGTGACGCAAACTATTGAAGGTGGTAATGCCCGCGCACAGCAGTGGAGCCGCTTCTTCAAACGATAACTCATCCGGAAGGGCTGCCACGGCTTCCTCCGGCACCACCACATATTCCGCCCACCCGCCGTCGTAGCTGATCCCACAGACCTGCCCCGCGCGGCACAGAATAAAATCCCCCCGGCGACAGGAATCGCACTGGCCGCAATGGCCACCGTGCCAGCCGACACCGACGCGTTGACCTCCGTTCCAGGTCGTGACGCCGGATCCCACCGCATCGATCACTCCGGCAATTTCATGCCCCGGGATGCGTGGGAATTGCAGTCCCGGCCAATGCCCTTCTTTCACAAACATGTCGCTGTGACAGATCCCGCAGGCCTGGACCTTCACCCGCACCTGACGAGGTTGTGGAGTGGGAATTTCGCGTTCGACCAGCTCCCAAGCGGCTCCCGGTGCCGTGGCTTGTATTGCATTCATCCGCGCCATCATGATGCCCTTTCCTGAATCGCACGTGTGTGGCACTGGCGTGGCGCAGCCTATCCTCAGCGGGAAGTCCGCCCAGGTCAGTCATCACGCCTTGCCAGTGAGAGTGACGCGAGAGACCTTGTCACTTCTCGACGTCGAATCCATCATCCTTCCACCAGCGCCATC
>DAONAB010000344.1:0-3250 GCA_035400805.1 Nitrospira sp.
AGCAACGTCTTGGACCCCCAAAACCCGAAACCGATTTGCAGGAGTCGATCAGGAACGAGTTGGCGACCGGCCATGATGCCATCCTTTCTGGAATCAAAATGTCGAGAGGCTACGCGGGAAGCGACGCGCTGTCAATTCAATGACCGTCGGGCGCAGCGGCGCGTATCTCTTTTTCTGACACCGTATCGAGAGAGATACAGCCTGGCCCTCGCACGGCGCTCGCGGGTCGCGCCGCAACGCAGACAGAAAGATGATTCCGCACGTGCGTGGGCACGGCAGGATCCTTGCTATAAACACGACGTGAGCACCTGCACCTCATTCGATCATGACGCACGGAGGACACTGACATGGCTACGTACATCCACGTGAAGGCCGCTCTGACCACACTGTTGCTACTCGGCACGATGGCCACCACCGGCCAAGCAGAACAGTGGAACGGACCGCCCACTTCGACCGCATCCATTTGGCGACCGGGCAGCGTTGCTCTGGGGTTCGAACCCACCGCGGGCGGAGGCAAGAAACCGCTTCTCGAAATCCAGCGTCCCCTGTCCGGTGATGACGAGATCCTGTTGAGCCTCCGTTCGACCTTCAGAGACTTGACAGCCACGGTCCTCCAGGCCGATACCCAGCGAGTGTACCTGGGCGGCGCCGCCGGCAAAACCGACCTGGTGCCCGATGGAGTTTTCGATCTCGCCGTGGGACGAGGAATCGCCGTCGGCGTCAACAATCTTACTGAACGGCTTCCCACGGAGTACAAACTCGTGGTGGGAGGAAAGGTCCTAGCGGAAGAGGTGCGCATCAAGCTGATCAAGGATTGGGCAGACTATGTGTTTCAGCCCGACTATCAACTCAAGACCCTGACTGAGGTCGAGGGCTTCATCAAGACCCATCGTCACCTGCCAGACATGCCCAGCGCCGTGGAAGCGGAGCAGCAGGGCATCGGTCTCGGCGAGATGCAAGCCAAGCTCTTACGCAAGATCGAGGAACTGACGCTGCATGCGATTGAACAGCATAAGACGATTGAGCGGCTGCAGCAGCAGCTCGCGCGAGTGGAACAGACTCGCGACCTTTCGCACTCCCGCAAGGACGGACACTGAGCGACCGCGGACGGCACAGAGAGGAGATACCATGAATCGATTACTGCTAACCTCCGTCTCAATCACGCTGGCGTCTATCGGACTGGCCTCGGTGTGTGGCGCGACTGATCTCACGATAAAGGAGACCGTGCTTGCGGGCGCCGGCGCGTTTTACGAGCATCATGAGGGGGTCGTGCTCGCCGACAGCTTCTGGGCCAAGACCGGATCGGATGTGACCGCCACGATCCATCAGGAAACCGGGTACTACATCGATAAGACTCCGCTGGACGCGAAGGACAATCAATACACCTCCAACGATGGTCGCACCTTCGTGATCGCGGGCTGTGTCCCGCATAAAATCAAAGTAATGTTCGTCGGGTCACACTGGGTGGCTTGCAACGATCTCGAAAACCAAACGAACCCGGTGGTCGAGAGCAAGTTCATCTCTTGCCTGGATCTCTTCCGAAACGGAGTGGTCTCGGGAGCTTCGATCAAGGAAATCAACAACCGCACATGGGAATCGTTCCGCTTTTCCTGCAAAGATCTGGGAGCCGACGGAAAACTGGCCCCCCCGGCTCGGAAGGCCGATTTTCTTTTCGACTACGAACGCGAAGGCACTCTTCACGAGGTCAGCGGATCGGACATTGAAATCTTCTACGGAATCAAGGAGTACGAGAACTCTCCGAACACGAGGCAGGCGCTCTCGGGCTTTCGTTTCCTGCACGGCCCTGCCGTGGCCATCGAGAACGGCGAACGGTCTGATCCACCCAATTCCAGCATGAACTACTTTCGAGAGACCGACATCATTCCCAGTTATCCACCGGGGATTCCACTCGTCAAAATGCTCACCTACGATTGGATGTGCCCCCCGACTATGGTGCTGACCGGCATGGCCATCGGTCACAATCCGGATAAAAAAGGAAATGACACGCGGCCGATCTACATTCTGGGCGAGTGCCGAAAGTTGCTCCACAATCCCTAAGGACATGTCCTCGCGACATCCAATCTAAGGCCGGGCCTGCCCTCACGTCAGGCCCGGTGCCACCACGCCCACATCACCGCTGCTTCACCGGATTACTCGAACAGCCTCCGAAACGCCGTTTTGATCTGCGTTAATCCCTCTCGCAGGTCGATCTCAAACGTATCGGCCCGCGCCCGAACCATTTGGCGAGTTACTCTGAGATCATCCCGATAGGCGCGCAACCGCCGGAGCAGCTCTTGTTGAGTGACCTCGACCATCTGCCGCTGCGCCCCGCGCTCATCCAGCCATCCGTGCCTCGCAGCTTCGAACTCCGCCTCAAGCCTGCTTGCTCGTTCAACCAGCTCGTCCCACCATCGATCTGCCTTGAATGCCGTATCCGTCAACGTTCGATCCGCCGAAACCTCGAACTGGCGCAGCGCCTGCGCAATCTTGTCACGTTGTGCGTCCAAAGCGTCCCGTGCCTCGGCCTTCCCCAATGCCAGTTGTACCTGCAGATGATCCAGCGCGGTCTGCAGCTCAGCCTTGACTCGATCCGCGACACCCGGTGAAGCCGACAGTTCCTGCCACACCGACGTCAGCAAGTCGCGCAGCTGCCGCTTCCCCATCTCCACCCGTTCCAATACCTGTTCCCTCGTCTGCGTGAGTTGCGCCTCCAGGGCCGCCGCTTGATGCTCCAACGACGCAAGCTTCTTCTCGACCGAAGCACGAACTGTTTCAATTGCGGACATGATGGGTCATCCTCACCATTCTCGACGACGTGAGCTCCACTCCGTGGTCCTTACTGAGGACGAAACGGCGCCCCTTCATCGTCCCGCGGCTCCCAATGCACGGAGCCGATCCAGCCAGGCGGCCGCCTGTTGCTCATTTATACCTTCCACCTGACCGATCAGCGTCGCCCGCGTCGGCCTGATCCCGCAGAACGCGAAAATATTCCGTTCGAGGCTCCTCAAACTGTGGGCCATAAAAAACCAGCGATATACAAATGCCGGCATGCCCATGGTCACCACGACGCGCGCCGACTTCCCCGTTAAAAGTTTCTTCGCCATCTTCCCGTGAGCCTGATACTCAAATGCCACGCCGGGACGAAAGGCCTGTTCGAAAAAGGCTTTGAGGAGCGCAGGCATCGACCCGAGCCAGAGCGGGTAAAGAATCACGAGGTGATCGGCCCAGCGAATCGCCTCGAGTGCCGTCT
>DAONAB010000345.1:0-3236 GCA_035400805.1 Nitrospira sp.
CCACTGACGGCGCCGTTAAACCATAGACCGACACGTAAATATATCTGGTTGCCCGGTCGTACAAATGGACCACGCGATCAATGGGGTGATCCTCGGGGGCATAGTAGACCTCGATCGTGGCATCGGCACAGACAGGCAACCGCGGCGCACACACGCAAGCAGCAAGAATCACGGCAATCAAAGGGAGACGGGTCGGACGACGCATACGTGGTCTAGCTGGAAGAGTCGAATCGATGAACGCACATGACCTTCGATGACTGACACATGGCACAGAAACGAATTTCCGCTGGAGGCTCAACACACTCGTCCACTTCGTCGTTCGTCTTACGTTTCACCTTGTACGTGTGACGTCTCACGAGCTACGCGTCACAACTCACGCTTCACCGACCGGCAAGCGAATCAGGAACGCCGGCTGGCAAAGAGTTGCTGCATCCAGCTGGAATGGATCACTCGAGGTCAAAGAGCGTTCGAAAATGGTCGTCGGATTCTTCCCAGGCTTGAGGCGAAGCCGCGGACAGCCATTCGCGCAAAAATCCCTTCTGCTCAGGCGTCAACATCTGCTTGATCTGATGCGTACGTCCCTGCAAGGGTTGGAGAAACCCCGCCCGAGTTTTGAAATCCAGCGTCGCGGTCCGCACATACATGTTCGTGTACATGGTGGGGTGTTCGTCCTCGCCCTCTCCCTGCACCCAAACCGAGAGAAACTTTTCCATTTGCAGCCCGGCACTATCCAAGGCCGGTTCCGAGTCATGAAACAGCTCATTCTCCGACTCTTTCAACGGCGCTGCTTCATGTGCGCGGAATAAGAAATTTTTCTTCCACATACCCTACCCTCCAGACCGGCGCATACTGTAAGCTAGGCGTGGTGAAAGTCAAGAAAGCGGCCGGCTCTCCGTTACGGCTTCGCCGCATCCTCTTCGCCGCGACCCGTTGGGGGTCCGTTACCTTGACAACACAAGAACGCGTTTGCTAACTTCTTGAAATTCTTTAGCAGTTTCTAAAGCGACCCGCGCGGCCATTCAAATGAATCCATGGCCGCGAGGAGACGCACCGGAATCTCTTTTCACCGGATATGCGCAGCCGCCATCCGGCAAGTTCAGAACCGGCTAGAGACTCACTCGGTTCCACTCGAGACAGGAAGCCGGTCACCTGATAGCCGTGAAGCGGACGTTTCAGCACTCTGTCAGACTCTTACCATCTCAGGAGCAGATATGCAGGTGATGATCAATGGCAAGGCGGAAGAGATCGCAGGCGGCACGGTCCTGGACCTGTTGAAAGCGAAAAGCATTGAGCCGCAAATGGTCGCAGTTGAGGTGAATGACACCATGCTGGAACGGACGCACCTCGAGACCACGCAGTTGAAAGACGGCGATCACGTGGAATTTCTCTTCTACATGGGCGGTGGCCGGTGACCGCAAAAGCGCACGCCGACATTACCGAGTTGATCGGCGGCACTCCGCTGGTGCGGCTGAACCGGTTGTCCAAACCGGGCTCGGCCACGATCTATGCGAAGGTCGAATCGTTCAACCCCGGCGGGAGTATCAAGGATCGCATTTGCCTCAACATGATCAACGAGGCGGAGCGACTGGGTAAACTGAAGCCGGGCGGGACCATTGTCGAACCGACGAGCGGCAATACGGGCATCGGCCTCGCATTGGTAGCGGCGGTACGTGGCTATAAGCTGATTTTGGTCATGCCGGAAAGCATGAGCATGGAACGCGCCAGCCTGTTGTCATCGTACGGCGCGCAACTCGTACTGACGGCGGCCTGGGAAGGGATGAAGGGGTCTATCAAGGAAGCGGAAAGCATCGTCGCGCAGAATCCGTCCTATTACATGCCCGACCAATTTTCCAACCCGGCCAATCCGGCCATGCACCGGAAAACAACCGGTCCGGAAATTGTGGACGCGCTTGATGGACGCGTCGATGCCTTCGTGGCGGCTGTCGGGACGGGCGGAACCATCACCGGCTGCGGTGAAGTGATCAAGGAACGTAATCCTGCAGCAAAGATCGTGGCTGTCGAACCAGCCGGCTCTCCCGTCCTCTCAGGTGGAGATCCGGGGCCGCATAAGATTCAAGGGATCGGCGCGGGATTCGTGCCCAAGGTATTGAACCGCACGCTGCTGGATCGTGTGGTCACGGTGACCGATGATGAAGCCTATCAAACGGCCAAGTTGCTCGCGAAGAAAGAAGGGCTGCTGGTCGGTATTTCCGCCGGCGCCAACGTCTTCGCCGCCCAGAAGATCGCCGAGGAATTAGGCCCGGGCAAGAATGTCGTGACGATTCTCTGCGACACCGGCGAGCGGTATATCAGCATCGAAAAGTACTTCAACATTTGATTACTGGCTTAAAGATTGAGGAGGATGCTCAAAATGGTCTCTCGGCAAGGCCG
This sequence comes from Nitrospira sp., assembly GCA_035400805.1. Taxonomy (GTDB): domain Bacteria; phylum Nitrospirota; class Nitrospiria; order Nitrospirales; family Nitrospiraceae; genus Nitrospira_A. Next base: position 2,392 of record DAONAB010000345.1, read on the forward strand.
CAGGTGAGAGGAAACCGGAGGCGTACCCTCTGGGTACGTTGAGGATTTCGTCGAGCCGAGAACGCAGCCGAAAGCCATTTTCAGCATCCCATACAAGATGGAATTTACAGAAACACAAATTAACCGCTACAGCCGCCACATCCTCCTGCCCGAGGTCGGCGGTAAGGGTCAAAAGAAGATCATCCAGGGCAAGATCCTCATCGTCGGGGCTGGTGGCCTAGGCTCGCCGGCAGCATTGTATCTGGCTGCCGCCGGCATCGGCACGATCGGCCTGATCGACAGCGACGTCGTGGATCTGAGCAACCTGCAACGACAGGTCATTCACCAGACTCCGGATGTCGGACGTCCTAAAGTTGTCTCCGGCAAGGAGAAAATTCAGGCGCTGAATCCCGACGTGAACGTGGTGATGTACGAAGAACGTCTCACGGCCAGCAATGCTCTCAAGATCATGAGTGGCTACGACGTGGTGATCGACGGCGTTGATAATTTTCCGACGAAGTTTCTCATCAACGATGCCTGCTACTTTGCCGGCAAACCACTGATACACGGGGGAATCCTCCGGTTCGACGGACGCGTGACCACCATTATTCCTAAGAAGTCGGCTTGTTATCGGTGTGTCTTCAAAAAGCCGCCGCCCGAAGGACTCGTCGCCTCCTGCCAGGAAGCGGGCGTCATCGGCGTGTTGGCCGGGATCATCGGCACGATTCAAGCGACTGAAGCGCTCAAGCTGATCCTAGGCATCGGCCGCCCGCTGACCGATCGGCTGCTGGATTTTGATGCACGACGTACCCAGTTCAGAGAAATCCGCATCAAGCGGAACCCCGATTGTCCGCTGTGCGGCGAAC
>DAONAB010000346.1:0-3219 GCA_035400805.1 Nitrospira sp.
GAGCGCTCAACCAAAGGGCTACAGAGTCCTTCGAGTTGGTCGCGCGTCAGCTCGCGTGTGAACCGACCTTGCCCATCCGGCAGGTCAAGGCTCACGGTGGTTTTGAGTTCGTCCGAGAGGCGAATCTTGGCGCGCTCCGCTTGCAAGCGCACGGCCTGCATATGGTCGGGATGGGTGCTCAGATCGAGTCCATGCTGCGCGCGGATCTCCTTCAAAAGCAGGTCGGCAATCAACTGATCGAAATCGTCTCCGCCGAGATGCGTATCGCCGTTCGTCGCGAGCACCTCGAAGATGCCGTTTTTCAACTTCAGGATCGAAATGTCGAATGTGCCTCCGCCCAGGTCGTAGACGGCGATGGTGCCCTGTGTCTTTTCCTGGAGGCCGTACGCGAGGGAGGCGGCGGTCGGTTCGTTAATGATGCGCAACACTTCGAGCCCCGCGATCATGCCCGCATCTTTGGTGGCCTGTCGTTGGCTATCGTTGAAATAGGCAGGCACCGTAATCACAGCCTTCGTGATGCTTTCTCCGAGAAACGCTTCGGCGCGAAGTTTGAGCTCTTTCAGAATCATCGCGGAGATTTGCGGGGGCGAGTACGATTTCTCTCCCAGTTGGATCCGGATGACCCCGCCCTTTTCCGTGAGCGTATAGGGAAAGTAGGCGAGCTCGCCCTGCACGTCAGCGAGGCTTTTCCCCATAAAGCGTTTGACGGAATAGACCGTACGTTCAGGATTTCTGGTGAGATGTTCCTTGGCCGGATCGCCGACGATCAGTCCGTTATCCGTGAGTGCCACGACGGAAGGGACCATCGCCCGTTCGTGGCGGGCCGAAATGACGCGCGGGGTTCCCTTGTCCATGTAGGCGACAAGCGAGTTCGTGGTGCCGAGATCGATTCCGACAATGCGTGCCATAGGAGTTACGCGATCGTTGTGACGAGATCGTTGACGATGTTTTTCACGTAGGTGCGGTTCGAAAGAATGTCCCGCATGTCTTTGAGGATCAGCGTTCGTTCAGTTCGCGCCTGCTCAGTAGCTTCGCCGCGGTCTTGCAGCGCATCCCACCGGACGAACAACTGTTGGAGCGTGGCTTCCATGTCCCGTTGCCGCTCCTCGAGATTCGTACGATCGGTATGGAGCTTCGCACGTAGCGTGGAGGCGTGTTCGGAGGAACGATCGCTCTCGCGGAATTCGTCCAGCGTCTCCTGCAGCTCAAGGATTTCTTCGAACAGATCAGCGGGCGGCGACGTGCGAATGTCTTTCACCGAACCGGCTTCGAGATCCAGCAGATATTCGGCGCGTTGAATCGGATCTCGCAGGGTGCGATAGGCTGTGTTGAGCATAGCCGAATTGCCGAGGCTGATCGACTGCTCTGCATCGCTCTTGTTCTGATAGAAGTCAGGATGGAACGCCCGGCTCAATTCATAAAACTTCGCTTCCAGGACTTGCGTATCGATGGCAAGGCGCCGGGGTAACCCGAAGCAGGTGAAATAGTCGAGATCTTTCGACACCGGTTGAACTTTGACGCACCGGTCGCAAAAGTATTCGCCGGCCATTTCCGACTGGCAGTGCCAGCACATGCTGCGAGCCATCTGCAGTTCGCGGCGGTCGTCGGTGTTGTGAGTATGTCCGTTCATCTACGCTCGCTCACGCTGAAAACGATTCGCCGCAGCCGCAGGTCTTATTGGCATTCGGATTGACGAACTTGAAGTTTCCGCCCATCAGGTCCTTCTGGAAGTCCAGCTGAGTCCCTTGTAGGTAGATGGCGCTCTTGGCATCCACGATGACCTTTACACCGTCGAACTCGTACACCTGGTCGTACTGACCGATTTTTTCATCGAAGTTGATGGTGTAACTCAGTCCGGAACAGCCGCCTCCTTTGACACCCAGGCGGAGGCCGCCCTCTTCAATGCCTTGGACATTGATCAAACGCTTTACTTCCTTCAGGGCCGCATCACTCAGCGTAATCACAGGGGCTTGGGCATCGGTATTCGTGGTGACATCCATCGTGCGCTCCTTCCTGTCGGTTACTTCGAGTCGGCTTTCTTCTGATAGTCGGCCAGGGCCGCCTTAATGGCATCCTCCGCCAAAACCGAACAGTGAATCTTCACCGGGGGCAGATTCAGTTCCTGGACGATATCGGTGTTCTTGATCTTCCCGGCTTCCTCCACCGTTTTGCCTTTCAGCCACTCAGTGGCCAGGCTGGAACTGGCGATTGCGGAGCCGCATCCGAAGGTTTTGAACTTCGCATCTACAATCGTATCGTTTTGAACCTTGATTTGGAGCTTCATGACGTCCCCGCACTCGGGGGCGCCAACGATGCCTGTGCCCACCCCGTCCTCTTCCTTCTTGAAGCTGCCCATATTGCGGGGATTGTTGAAATGGTCGACGACTTTTTCGCTATAGGCCATGGTGTCCTCCGAAATTTATCGGTCAGAATGGTGATGGTGTCAGGTTAATGGGCTGCCCATTGCACGGTTTTCAGGTCGATGCCTTCTTTGGCCATTTCATAGAGCGGCGACATCTCGCGCAGCTTGGTGACAGTTTCGATAATCTTCTTTGCCGCATAGTCAACTTCCTCGTCGAGCGTGAAGCGCCCCAGGCCGAATCTGATCGAAGAATGTGCCAGTTCCGCTCCCACTCCTAACGCTCGTAAGACGTAGGACGGTTCCAGCGTTGCGGAGGTGCAGGCTGAGCCGGAAGAGAGGGCGATTTCTTTACACCCCATCAGCAGCGATTCGCCTTCAACATACGCAAAGGAGATATTCAGATTGTGCGGGAGCCGTTCCGTCGGATGGCCATTCAAATAAACATCCTCGAGCGCCTTGGTAATGGTTGCATGCAGGCGATCACGCATGACCGAGAGCCGCGTGGCATCGGCTGCCATTTCCTGCTCGCAGAGTTCACAGGCCTTCCCGAAACCGACGATCAAGGGCACAGGCAGCGTCCCGGATCGCATACCACGCTCATGTCCACCGCCGTCCATTTGAGCCGCGATGCGGACACGGGGATTCTTTTTTCTGACATACAGCGCGCCGATGCCCTTAGGTCCGTACATCTTGTGGGCGCTAAACGACATCAGATCGATGCCCATGTCTTGCACGTCGACTGGAACCTTTCCCACACCCTGCGTCGCATCGCAGTGGAAAAGGATGCCTTTCTCTTTTGCGATCTTCCCGATTTCCTTGATCGGGTTGATCGTCCCGATTTCGTTATTGGCGAACAT
>DAONAB010000347.1:0-3209 GCA_035400805.1 Nitrospira sp.
GCGAAAACGCGGTGCGGACTGTAGCAACGGTGAGCAGGCGTCTGTAGACAATTCTCCCGGTCGTTCCGTAGGGTGAGGCCCCTTACTTTTCTCGAGACTGCCCGTGAAACAGGTCTGTCGATTCATGCATCTTCCGGGATATCAGGGCCGCGCATCGCGCGATGTCGTGCTGCTTGCCCTGTTCCTGATCGGCATTCGTCTCGTGGCCGGGTTCATCCATGTCAGTTGCTTCAACGAAGTCGAGCCACCACCCGCGCGGTCGTTTCACCTCCATGCGGGAGGCGACAGAATTCCCTGTCATCACGGTAAGGCTCCAACGAGCCCTCTGAGTGATTGGGCCTGTTCAGTCAATCAGGATGAGTCTGCCTTTATCCTGCCCGACGTTCCGCTCCTGCCGGTGGTCGTGTCGCTCTTTCTCCCGTTACTGCCGCTCAGTCTCTCGTTCGGGAGTCGCTCGCCGATTATCCCTCACGGCCGCGGCCCTCCTCGTTGCGTCCTCGTCTTGTAGGTCAGGGTTCCCATACATATCACCTCAGTCTGAGCCGCAGGACCGCTGCATCGGAGGCGATGCGCGCGCCAGGGAACCGGCATCACTCGATGTCGGAAGGGGCGGGTCTTTCGTGGACCGTCCCGCACACCCTGGGCGTCAGGCGTCGGTCTTCGACACCGGTCTCCCCGGCTCGACGAGTTGCGTTCACGACCGCGTACCGGCGTGGACTGGAAGAGGAGTGTCGTCGATGAAGTCAGCAGAGTCGTCCCAGGAAAAATTCCTATCCGAACCACATAGCGCACCGCGGGCCTCGGTCATCGGCAGGCTGGCCGTACCGGCCTGTCTCGTGCTGTTGACGGCCTGCATTGGTCCGCAGAAGCCGGTCCAGATTGAACAGGACCATCGTTCTCCCTCCGCCGAATCGGCTCAGGGAGACTCGGTTCAGGAGACCAGCCGGCAGGAGGTGGCTGCGCCGATTCAGCCTCTTCCGCTTCCCGTGCCCCTGCCGGCCGAGGCTTCGGCCGAGGCACAAGCCTCCAGAACGAGCGAGGCTCCCGTTGTGGAGGTGAAACCCGTGTATGTGGTCGCGCAGGCCGAGTCCTACCGCGTGACGAACGCCGTGACGGCGACCAAAACCGATACCCCGATCATGGACACGCCGATGTCGGTGAAGGTCGTGCCTCAGCAGGTGATGCGGGATCAGCAGGTCGTGCGGGTCGACCAGGCGTTGAAAAACGTCAGCGGCGTGATCAGCGGCGCCGAGGGTGACATGCAATTTAATGTGCGCGGATTCGACCAGTTCAACTTCTATCGCGATGGGTATCCTTTCCAGGGACAGTTTTTTCATGCGGAAGACCTGACGAATATCGAGCGGGTTGAAGTGTTGAAAGGCCCGGGCTCCATTCTCTACGGGCGGGCCGAGCCGGGCGGCATCATCAATTTCGTGACCAAGCAACCGCTGGATCAGCCGAATTATTCGCTCCAACAGCAATTCGGTTCGTATGGCTGGTATCGGACCAACGCCGATCTCACCGGCCCCCTTACTGCGGATAACACGGTGTCCTACCGATTGAATATCGGGTATCAAACAAACCAGACGTTTCAGCAGTTCGGCGGCAACGAACGGCTGATTATTTCCCCGCAGGTACGATGGCGCATCAGCGACCGCACCACGTCCACACTGAAGTATGAATACAGCGATCTTTCGCTCACCGGAAAGGGGAATATTCCCTTGCTGGGCAACCGTCCCGCCCCCATTGCGCGGAAGCTGAATCTCGGCGAACGCTGGAACCTGCAGAACGACAAGTATCACCTCGTCTCATTGGTCACCGAGCATGCCTTCAACGACGCCTGGTCGATCCGGCATCGCTTCAATTTCAGTAACCACCAATTGACGTTGACCGGGCAGAATGTGGGGAATGCCGCGGCCAACGGGGATGTGAGTCGATTCTTCTTCGCGCAGAATACGGATGGCCGGGACTATACGCGCAACTTTTTTAATGCCCTCGAACTGACCGGCCACGTCTCGACCGGCCCGATCAAGCATACGCTCTTGTTCGGTGGAGACTATCTTCACAGCGACATCCGCGCGACGATGGCCGGATTTACGCCGGGCACCGACGACGTGATCAATCTCTTCAACCCGATTCATACGGCCGGGCCGCCGGTCATCGCGCCCGGCGACGTGACGACGTTCAATTGGTCGCTCCCGTGGTTCGGCCTCTATGCGCAGGATCAAATCGAGTTGCCCTACCACATCCACATCCTGGCGGGATTCCGGTACGACAACGCAAAAACCTCTACATCCAACGAGAACCTAGGGGTCCGGACGTCGACGATCAAGGATACCAACGACCGGATTTCACCCCGAGCCGGGGTCTTGTGGCGCCCTGTTCCCGAGTTTTCGCTCTATGGCAGTTATACGGAAAACTTCGGGGCCTCGAACACGTTCACGGCCGGGTCTCTCGTACCGCTGCCGCCGCAAACGGCCCAACAATGGGAGGTGGGGGCCAAGACGGAACTCTTCGGGGGTCGGTTTGTCGGCTCGTTGGCCTACTTCGACCTGACCAAGCAAAACCTGCCGGTCTTTTTCTCGGGTGGAACCAGGGCGGTGGGTGAGGGAGAGAGCCGCGGCTTGGAATTGGATGTCAGCGGGGAGATTCTACCGGGCTGGAGCGTCATCGGCGCCTATGCCTATATGCCTTTTGCTAAGACCACGAAGGACGATCCCGATCTGGGAACAATGGGCAAACGTCTCAACAACGCGCCGGTCAACAGCGGCAGTCTATGGACCGTCTATCAGTTCCAGGAGGACAGGCTGCAGGGGCTGCGAATCGGAGTAGGGGTGCAAGGGGTCGGCGAGCGCCAGATCGGGTTCGGTGAAACGGCGCAGGCACCGGGATATGTCGTGACCAACTTGATGGCGAGTTATCAATGGCGTGTCGGCACAGCTCGGTACACCGCACAGTTGAACGTGGATAATCTGCTCGACAAGAATTACATCGGACAAGTCTTTTCCTATGGACCGACCTACTACGGCGTGCCGCGGTTCTTCATGGGGTCGGTCCGGATGGAGTTTTGACGGCGTGAAACGTGAATCGTGAAACGTGGGAAGAAAGACGTCACACGTTTCGGCGATGGGGAATGCAGTCCGCACCGCGAGAACGCGGTGCGGACTGTAGCAACTGTGAGCAGGCATCCGTAGACAGGCCTTGGAATG
>DAONAB010000348.1:0-3190 GCA_035400805.1 Nitrospira sp.
GGATCCCGTCGGCTGAGGCAGCCGGTGGGGACGAGGCGGTGATCGAGCTGCGTCGCGCATTGACGGCCGGCGAACCCTACCGTCTGGCCATTCTCGATGTACGCATGCCGAAATTCAGCGGCTGGCAGGTGGCGGAGACCATCGCACGCTCGCCGGGGTTGGCAGGCCTGTCGATCATCATGCTGACATCGGAACGGCGCGCGGGTGATCAGGCGCGGGCTCGCGAACATGGGGTCGTGCGGTATCTGACGAAGCCCTTTCGCCGATCCGATTTGTTCAATGCGATGATGGCCGTGTTGGGCAAAGCTGCGCCGTCCGGGACCCCGGGATCTGCGACTTCTTCTGACTCAGAACCTGCTGCAGAGGAAAAGTCGGGCCTGAAGATTCTCCTGGCTGAAGATTTTGTCGACAATCGACGGATGATGGAGTTTTATTTCAAGGCGACGCCGCATCGGGTGGAGACGGCGGCTAATGGTCAAATTGCGCTCGAGATGTTCATGCACGGATCCTATGATCTGGTCCTCATGGATATTCAGATGCCCGTGATGGATGGCTATGCCGCGACGAGGGCGATCCGCGCTTGGGAAAAAGACCAGCGTCGCAAGCCTACGCCGATCCTGGCGTTGACGGCCAATGCGTTGCAGAGCGAAGTGCAGCGGAGTCTCGATGCGGGATGTACGGCGCACCTCACGAAACCCATTCGCAAGGCCCGGTTGCTGGAGGCGATCCACCTATATTTTCAGACGGCCTCCTCTTCGCCTCCGGTGCCCCTGTACCACGAAGAACCTGCCGTGCTCCATGTGAACGGGGAACTCGAAACCCTCATGCCCGGTTTTCTGGAGCGCCGACGTCAGGACGTAATCCAAATGACGGAGGCGTTGGCCCGTGAAGATTTTGAGGTGATGCGAGAGATCGGACACGGCCTCAAGGGAGCCGGCGGGACATACGGGCTTGAAGCGATTACGGCCTATGGACGGTCCTTGGAAACCGCGGCCTCGAGAAAAGATGCGCCCGCAGTGCGCGAGATACTGGAACGGCTCCGCCGGTTTCTGGACCGATTGCAATTGATCTATGTCTAAAGGACCGCACGGTATGCGTGTATTGCTCGTGGAAGATCATCCTGATGTGCGACTCCTGTTCGAGCAGGTCATCGGGGCACGTGGACATGAGGTGACGGCCTGCGCCGATGGCGAGTCGGCATGGGAGGCCTATGGCCAGCGGTCCTATGAACTCGTGTTGCTCGATTGGGAGTTGCGTGGCGGCGGCATGGACGGCTTGCAGCTGTGCCGGAGTATTCGGTCCAGTCCGGGCGGAGATCGTTGCGTCATTGTCATGATCACCGGACATGACTCTCCGGAAGCCCTGCGTGCGGCGCTGGAGGCCGGCGTCAACGACTATTTGGCCAAGCCCGTGGCTGTCGAGTTTTTACGGTTGCGTGTGACGATTGCCGAGCAGTGGGTGGAAAGTGTGCGGCGCCGCTTCGCCGCTGAGGATCAGGCCCAAGCGCTGCAGTCGCAATTGGCGGATCACGGCAAATTTCATGACCTGATCGGCCGAAGTCCGTCTATGGTGGTGTTGTACGAAGAGATTCAGCGGATTGCGGCAGTCGACGCGACCGTGTTGATCGAAGGGGAAACCGGCACGGGAAAAGAGTTGGTGGCGCGAGCGATCCATCTTTCCAGCCGCCGCGCGCCGCACACTTTTCTCGCCGTCAATTGTGCGGGATTTACGGACTCGATTTTGGGCAGCCAGTTGTTCGGTCACAAGAAGGGAGCCTTCACCGGCGCCATCGACAACCAGGAAGGGGTGTTTGAGGCCGCGCAGGGGGGGACCATTTTTCTGGACGAGATCGGCGATATTTCCCCTGCGGTCCAGACGAGCTTGCTGCGTGTTCTGCAGGAGCGGGAAGTGACGAGATTGGGCGAATCCAAACCCCGGAAGGTCGACGTCCGGGTCGTGGTGGCGACCCATCACAATCTTGCGGAGGACGTAGAGAAAGGCACGTTCAGGAGGGATTTGCTCTACCGGATCAAAGTGGCGCGCCTGCAGCTCACACCGCTCCGCCAGCGTCCGACGGACATTCCGCTCCTCGTCCATGCGTTTCTCGGACAATTTCGGTCGGTGATGGAAAAGCCGGTGCTCCACGTGAGTCCCGAGGCGCTACAAGTGTTAACGAGCTATTCCTGGCCCGGGAATGTTCGGGAATTGAAGAGTGCCGTGGAGTCGGCCTTGATTCATTGCAAAGGGACCGTGGTGCGGCCTGAAGATCTCCCGCCGGAGGTTCGAAGTCCGGAACCACAGGCGACCTATGTTCCGCTTCAGCGTCAGGACGAACGCACGCGCATGCTGGGGGCATTGCAGCAGACGGGTGGCAATCGTTCAGAAGCGGCCCGCTTACTTGGGATGAGCCGGCGAACATTTTATCGTCGCCTGGCTGAATACGATGTCGCGGCCTCCACGGAAACCGCGGCGGATTCCTTCCAGTGAACGGGCGCGTGTGGGGTGATCACCCGCGCGCCAATTTCCCCCATTTGCACGTATTCTTGATACTGGTTCCCCCCTCAGTCGATCGATCCCATCCTGTTCTACGTGTCGGGCCCGATTGATGCCGCTCTGTCCGATCTCTGTGCAGAGAGTCACATGACACACGTGTGACACAGCACAGTGTGCCATCTCATTGACGCATTCGGGTACTCACGCAAGAGGTTTTTCCCCTAAGCCCCCAGTAATTCATAGACCTTCTTCTGTCGTCACTGATGGCACGATCCTTGATAGATGGATGCTATGAAAACAGGACCGGAGAAGCAGGGGTGGAATCACAAAGGGCCGGGGACAACGAGGGGCACCATGGATGTTGAAGGATTTCTTCTCTCAAACGGTGGGGATCACGACGTTTTGGTGACCATTCCGCCCTCGTCTCTCGGACCATTCGATCAACCGGATGTCAGAGAGCAGATTGATGGATATTGGGTTGATATGTCTCGATTGCCGAACAGGAAATGGTCTGACCGGACGCGTGCGGTCGGGGCCGTGCTGACCTACTTGCGAGGATTGTCGGCCATTTCGGCAGGGTTTTCCGCCCACACGAGATGATGATCACGATGATGGGCCGCAACTAGAACCAAAGGAGTACAGGCCATGTGGAATGACCAGGATATATTGCGAAGTGCCAGGGAAGACAACGCGCGAG
>DAONAB010000349.1:0-3182 GCA_035400805.1 Nitrospira sp.
GGCCGTTCACCTTCCGCAACACCTTCGGCGTCTTGGAGGCCTTGTCGGTAAAGCCGCCCGCCATCGTAATGGCCATGTGAAGGGTCAGCCCGCGCTCGTACCCGTAGTCGCCCGGCTTCTTGACTTCTCCGTTGACATAAAACCGTTGGGCTGTCGCGACAATAATCAGATCGTCAGGGAGAACGAACGACCCGGCCCCGGCTTCGAGAATTTCGAGTTCCCTATCACGAGGTCTCTCTACCCGGAGATCGATCTTACTGGCCTTGTCCGTAAAACCACCGGCCATCGTGATCGCTTTCTGTACGGTTAATCCCTCCTCATACGGATATCCTCCGGCAGCTTTCACCTCACCGCTAACATAGAAATTGCGGTGTCGCGTGATAGTGACAGTGACCTGCGGTTGCTTCAGGTAGCCGGCACTGAGCCGACCCGTCAGGTCAATTTGCAGCTCTTCCGTCGTTCGTCCCGTCGCCCGGATCAATCCGAGCAGAGGAACGTCGATTTTTCCGTCTCCCCCGACTTTTCGCTCAACGGTGAGGTCATCTTCGCCGTAGACCTGGATACGAATGATATCATTCGAACCGATCCGGTACACCTGCGGTTGGGGAAGTGACCTAGCCCCCTTAAACGGGTCCAGATCCTATGTTAGGGTCGGGCCGAAGGGAGGGCCGTATGCCACGTCTCCGTCACACCGTCGAACAGATTCTCGCCAAGCTACGGGAAGCCGAAGTCGCGTTGAGTAAGGGCCAAGCCGTGGCGCAGGTCTGCCGTGGACTCAGCATTACCGAACAAACCTATTATCGCTGGCGCAACGAATACGGCGGACTCAAGGTCGATCAAGCGAAGCGCCTCAAGGAACTGGAGCGCGAAAATAGCCGGTTGAAACGCGCGGTGGCTGAACTCACGGTTGATAAACTGATTTTGAGAGAAGCTGCCGAGGGAAACTTCTAAGCCCAGCGCGCCGACGGCAGACCGTGGAGCACTGCTGCGTGACGCTGGGCCTTGCCGAACGCCGGGTATGCCGGACATTGGGACAAGCGCGATCCACACAGCGCTATCAGCGAGAGCCGCCTGATGATGAAGCGCCGTTGACCACCGCCATCATTCAGCTGGCCAGCCAGTATGGACGGTATGGGTACCGCCAGGTCACGGGTCTGCTGCGCAACAACGGCTGGCGCGTGAATCACAAGCGCGTGGAGCGGATCTGGCGGCGCGAGGGCCTGAAGGTCCCGAAGAAGCAGCCGCCCCGTCGGCGACTCTGGCTCACGGATGGCTCCTGTATCCGGCTCCGGGCGGAACATCCGAATCATGTGTGGGCGTACGATTTTATGGCGACTCGCACCGAAGATGGGCGTCCGGTGAAGTTGCTGACGATCGTGGATGAATATACCCGTGAGTGCTTGGCCATTGATGTGGCGCGACGGCTGCGATCGGATGAGGTGCTGTTCCGGCTCGCGGAGTTGTTTGTGCAACGCGGGAGCCCTCAGCATCTTCGCTCGGATAACGGCCCGGAGTTCACGGCCAAGGCCGTACGGCACTGGCTCGCTCGAGTCGGCGTCCAGACGTTGTTTATCACGCCGGGCAGCCCCTGGGAGAATGGGTATATCGAGAGCTTCAATGGAAAACTCCGGGATGAACTGCTGGATCGGGAACTGTTTGATACACTCTGGGAGGTGAAGGTGCTGGTGGAGCGCTGGCGGCAGACCTACAACCGAATTCGGCCCCACAGTGCGCTGGGGTATCGTCCGCCAGCACCGGAAGCCATCGCGCCGCGTTGTGCGTGACTCACATGCACACTGGTACAACTACAGGGGGCAGGTCAGTGGTCGTCGGCGAGGATGTCGTGGTTGTAGTCGTGGGGGACGAGGTTGTGGAAGTACTCCCGTCCGTATACACCCGGTAGGTATAGGTGCGCCCGTTCGTCAGCGGATTCGAATTGTCCGAGGACGAGAAGTAGAGGTTCTCCATCCAGTGGCTGAATCGTCCTTGCCCCTTTTGAGCGATATCGGCATGGACCGTATGGGCAGGCCCCACTTCCACCCCATTCTCATAGATCCGCAACTTAGACGCCGTCGGCGTCGCACTGGAGTCGGCCGGGGTCCCGAAATCCTGCGTCACCCGGTAGCGATACCCCGAGTCCTGGACCGCCCGGCTAATGTTGATCGCCCCCTGCACATAGGAAGATGTCGTGGTGGTACCAGACGTTGTCGTCGAGGGGGAGGTGGTGGTCGTCGGCGAGGATGTCGTGGTTGTAGTCGTGGGGGACGAGGTTGTGGAAGTACTCCCGTCCGTATACACCCGGTAGGTATAGGTGCGCCCGTTCGTCAGCGGATTCGAATTGTCCGAGGACGAGAAGTAGAGGTTCTCCATCCAGTGGCTGAATCGTCCTTGCCCCTTTTGAGCGATATCGGCATGGACCGTATGGGCAGGCCCCACTTCCACCCCATTCTCATAGATCCGCAACTTAGACGCCGTCGGCGTCGCACTGGAGTCGGCCGGGGTCCCGAAATCCTGCGTCACCCGGTAGCGATACCCCGAGTCCTGGACCGCTCGGCCAATGTTGATCGCCCCCTCCGTATATTGTTGCTGCACAACCGCAGCTTGAAGTGTGATCGGCTCCTGTACGGCACTGGCCAAGTCGCCAGCCAGCAATACTCGCGCCTCAAGTGGCTCTATTCTGAAGGGAGAGGCGCGCTTCACACGCCGCCGTTTGGAGAGGGACCGCGTGCGTCCTCTTCTCTCGTTCGATAAAAATTCGCGCAACTTCGAGAAATATCCGCCATCCCTCATCACTGACCTCCCCTCCTAGTTAAGAAAACGTGGTTCTTCCGCATTGACAACGATGCGCTACACTACTTACTACCCGGCACAACCATCGCACACTTCAGCCCGGCCGCCAGCTTCAAGTCCGGATTGGGCAATTCCAGGCGGACACCAAAAGTCCCGCTGGCGGCATCCACGACACGATCCACAACCGTCACGACAGCCTTATACGTCCCGCTGACCGGCGCTTCCGGCTTCACTTGCATTTCCATGCCAACGGTAATCTTTCCAAGTAAGGACACGGGCACATAGGCCTCGACCCGAAGCGGGTTAATCTGAGCCAGACGCATGATGCGCTCCTGCTTCGGGAATTCCCCCGGCGACATGTAGCGTTCGACTACGACCCCGTTGATCGGGCT
>DAONAB010000350.1:0-3173 GCA_035400805.1 Nitrospira sp.
CGAGTTGTTCGGTCCGGTCGATCGAATAAAAAATCCGCCAGTCGCCGACGGCGTATTTGTGGATTCCGGGCAGGTCGGCTGCGACCGGCTCATGGCGCAGATTGTCCACGTTGGAGGCCAGCCACTTCGTCTTGTCGAACAACCGCTGAGCCATGGTTGGGTCGGCAGCGCTCAAGTCGGTAATCACCTCGGGCCGGAAGGCTAAACGAAACCAGGGCATGTTACCACCGCAGGCCGAGCTTGTCGGCCACTTCGTCACCGGTGATGCGTTCCGTCGAGGCTAGGGATTGCTTGAGGCGATCGCGAACCGATTCGCCGAGGGGCGCACCGAGATCCGGGTCACCCAGCAGCACGCGCAACCGGTCGTCAACCATGCCTTGGACCAGGTTCTTGAGTTCCGCCAGCGTGAGATTGGCGAGGGGCGTTGTGGGTTCCGTCATTGTGCCACCGAAATCATGCTGGGAGCATACGGGGCTGGTCTCTGGAATTGCAAGACAGGGGTGGAATCGTGAGGCGTATTTCGGCCGACGTGTGTAGCCGGACCACGTGATTTCTCACTCAGAACAAGGTATTCTGCGCCCGCGTAAGCGGGCGATCAATCAAAGGCAACGTCCAAAGGCAACGTCGCATGTCTCTTCACCCAGATTTCCCAAGCTCGCCCTACGAACCACTCATCCCCGACCAGCGCTGGTTCCCAGCCGACGAAGCCTTGAGAAGCACGGCCTATGAGAAATTGCTGCCGCCGTTGGTCGCCAAGGTGCGGGAGGAAGTCTTTGTCTGGCGAGCCAAAGGATATGCCAGTGCGTCTGCCACTTCGGCAGCGTTGCTCCGGCACTGGTTCGAGAGCGATCACCTGGTCGAAAACGCCGATGGTTCTCTCTCCCCCTTCCGTTACTACTTTGCTCAGCGCGAGGCGGTGGAGACGGTCATCTGGCTGTTTGAGGTCCGTGGCGCGCGCGACAAGTACGATCTGCTCCGATTCGACGCGTCCGGCGCGGTGTCGTCCGGCATGTTCGACGAAGACTGGCCCCGTTATGTCTTGAAGATGGCGACCGGCGCCGGGAAAACCAAGGTGCTCTCCCTGCTCATCGCCTGGAGCTTCTTTCATAAACTCTACGAAGAAGACTCGGCGCTGTCGCGCAACTTCCTCGTGATCGCGCCGAACATCATTGTGCTCGATCGGTTACGCGCCGACTTCGACGGCCTCAGGATTTTCTTCAACGACCCCATTCTGCCCGGCAACGGCCATGAAGGCCGGAACTGGCGGGACGATTTTCAGCTCACATTGCACATACAGGACGATGTGCGCGTCGTGCGCGAGATAGGCAACCTGTTCTTGACCAACATCCACCGCGTCTTCCTTGGCGAGGTGACCGACCCCTCATTGGATGACGACGATCTGCGTGATTACTTCCTCTCGCCCTTCGGCCCCAAGCCGATCGGCAAGACCACCGACAGCCAGACCGATCTCGGAGAAATCGTCCGCGAGGTGGAGGAACTGGCCGTCTTCAACGACGAAGCGCACCATATCCACGACCCGAAGATGGCCTGGTTCAAATCTATCCAGGACATCCATCATAAAATGTTACAAAAGGATCGCCGCCTGGCTTTGCAAGTGGACGTGACCGCCACGCCGCGCCACAACAACGGAGCCATCTTCGTCCAAACCGTGTCCGATTATCCGCTGGTCGAGGCCATTCATCAGAACGTCGTGAAACATCCAGTGCTGCCGGATGCGGCCAGTCGCGCCAAACTGCAGGAACGCAAGAGCGCCCTCTTCACGGAGAAGTATGCAGACTACCTCGCGCTGGGGATTGAAGAGTGGAAGAAGAGCGCTGCCGAACACCAACAACTCGGCAAAAAGGCCGTGCTCTTCGTCATGGTGGACGATACCCGCAACTGCGACGATGTGGGCGTCTATCTCGAAAAGATCTGCCCCGAACTGCAGGGTGGGGTGCTGGTGATCCACACCAAGAACAACGGCGAAATCTCCGAGGCCGCGTCGGGCAAGAAAAAGGAGGAACTCGAACTGCTCCGCAAGCAGTCGAACGAGATCGATTCCTGGAAGTCGCCCTGTAAGGCCATCGTCTCGGTATTGATGCTCAAGGAAGGCTGGGACGTCCGCAACGTGACGGTGATTGTCGGGCTGCGGGAATACAGCGCGGAGAGCAAAATCCTTCCCGAGCAAACCCTCGGGCGCGGCCTGCGCCGGATGTATTTCGGCACTGATACCAAAGAAACCGTCTCGGTCATGGGAACTCCTGCCTTTATGGAGTTCGTCGAATCCATCCAGACTGAGGGCGTCAGTTTCGAGCATGTGCCGATGGGCGGCGGTACGACACGCCAGGACTCGCTCATTGTCGAAGTGGACACAGAGAACCCGGATAAAAATCTCGACGACCTCGACATTCCGCTTCCCAAGCTGACCCGCCGCTTTCAGCGCGACTTTAAAGACCTCGATGCGCTCGACGCGGCGGCATTGGGCAATAGGCGGCTGCCACTCAAGCCGTTCACGCCCGAAGAGACGAGAGAAATCGTCTTCAAAACGATGCTCGATTCGGAGATTCATCATACGATTCAACTGGACGGCTCAGGGCCTGCCGACTTCCGCTCCGTCGTGGCGTTCTTTGCGCGCCAATTGCTCAAAGATTTACGTCTCGTTGGCGGCTATGACGTGCTCTATGGGAAAGTGAAAATCTTCATGCGCGAACAGCTGTTCACCTCGTCACCGGTGAACCTCGAAGACCCGGTAGTGCTCCGCAATCTCTCCGAGCCGGAAGTCGGCAAAGTCCTGTACGACGCGTTCAAGACCGCCATCAATGCGCTGACCATTCAAGACAGCGGCACCACGCGCATCGAGGCCCGGATTCGTCTTCGCGAGACGCGCCCCTTCCGTACCGAGCATCGTCCATTCCTCGCGGCAAAGAAATCCATTTTCACCAAAACCGTCGGGGAGTCGCAGTCCGGCGGTTTTGAGCTGTCGTTCGCTGCCTTTCTGGAATCCGCGAACGACGTGGCGGCCTTTGCCAAGAACTACCTCGCGGTCGGCTTCAAACTGGATTATGTGAGAGCCGACGGCGACCTCTCCACCTATACGCCGGACTTTATCGTCCGCACTATCGACGGCACAGTCTGGGTCGTCGAGACCAAGGGACGAGAGGAGTTGGATCTGC
>DAONAB010000351.1:0-3168 GCA_035400805.1 Nitrospira sp.
TCCCCCGGACTATTCATGAATGCCTGCTGCGTCGTCCGATCCTCTCGCCCGGCGGAGCTGTTCTCGTTCGCCCTCCTCGACGGACTGCACGTACGCCTGCGTCGGCCTCGCGTGGGAGCAGCCCCGGCGGGCTTCGGTCTCGCACGCCTCGCGACGGCATTCATGAGTAGTCCGGGCTAACGAATCGCCTCACCGCTGCTGTAATGTTACATAACATTTCTATGGGGATGAGGCGCTCGTAACAGACCGGCGGTAGGCTCGATCCGTATCAGCCGTAGATTTCTCCGGGTGATCATCGGGAGGTTGAGCATGAGCCGAACGACGACCATCTCCTCGAATTCCCCTCTGCGCCCGGCCGAGCCCCGTGGTGTGCTCGAAAAGGAGGCGGCGCAATTCCTTACCGGTCTCCCCGTTTTGCCGTTCTCCCACGATGACATCACGGCTGGTTCCGAGAGTGAGTTGCAGGCGGCGGTCTGCGGCATCTCCGAAGATGTCGATCTGGCGCGCACGATTCAGAGTTCCAATTATCTGCACAATATCCGCGAACGGACGGCGGCCGGCGAGAGTCCGAGGATCGTCATCAGGCAGTTGCAGGAATTCCTCGCCTCGCCGGATGCGACCGTTTGGGAAAATTCGTGGGTGCGGTTTCCCAGGCGGCTCCTGAATCGAACCGCCGATCAACTCTTCGAGGGCGATCTCGCAGCCGACAAGCGTCATGCCAAGGGGCCGCTTCGGGCCGATGCTCATCGGTATCTGCTGACGGAGCAGGGCGAGGAGTGGGTCCGCCTTCCGATCAGTTACCTGCTGAAGCTCACGCTGGCCCAGGTGATCGAAGAAATCGAGCGGGATGCGCCGCTGCTCGCGATTGAGGGCCGACGGTTGCTGAATCACTTCCTGAACGACAACAGCTCACCCGAAACCTTCTCCTTCTACGTGTCTCCGATGGATCGGGCTCAGGGGATGGGAACCGGCATCGCGCGGGAAACGGCGGTCCGGTTTCTGTTCACGCATCTGCTGGCGTTGTATGCCAATCGGCAATTCGGTTTGCAGGAGAGCGGACAACAGGTGTTGGTCTATGCGTCACCCCATCCGCCGTTGCGGCAGCGCCGCCTCAACGGACTGGTGTCCGATGCCTTCTACCGCGAATTGTTCATGAACCCGTGCTTGTCGGGATGGGAGCGAGGCGAAGAGAAGTCTCAGTACATGGGGCTCTGTCATGAGGTGCTGTCGCGCAGTCAACTGAACGCCGTCGTCCGGTTGAAGGATGCGGGCATCATCACGCGCAACCTCGTCGTGTTGCCGTCCACCTCGAATATCAGCCTGGCCAACAACGGCACGCACCTTAGTTTGGGGAGTCGCATTCTGACGCAGGCGCTGCAATCCGGCGGGAACGCGTTTTCGGCTGTGCATGAAAAGGTCGTGGGCGACTTGGTGATCAAGATCGTGGAGCATTTTCTGCCGCTGTTTGCCGGCACCTATAGCGCGGCGCCCTACCGCATGAACTTTCGTGATTTCCATCCGGAAACGGCCTTGGGTTTCCTGCCGCACGAATTGGACTTTACCCATTTGCGTATGTTGTGGCGCCGTTGGAAAAAGAAGGCCGGTCTCTCGGTGTTCGGGCGCTCCATCACGCCGGTCGGTCCGTTGTGGGTGGATCGTGCCCTGAGCGCGCTCTTTCATTTGCGCGGCGATTTTCTTCCCGATTTTAGGTTGATCGACTACCTCGTGTCCCTGTTGTCGACCGATCAGAGTCCGGCCCTCAACGGGATCCAGGGAAATGATCTCCGGCTCAAACGCGATCTGGGGCAACTCGGGGTCTTCGACGAACGTATGTCGCTCTATCTGTTCTATAAGCTGCGCGAGGAGTCGGTGATGGGATTCTCCGGATTCGAGGGGCGGCAGCACAGTCTGTTCTCGAATCACCTGGACGATTTCGCCGATGCGGCAAGCCTGCAGGCACTGGTGACGGCGCTGGCCTTTCGCTACATTGCCGCCGGTTCGGTGACGCACGACGATATTCCAGACGATCCATTCACCGAAAGTGAGCGGCGACAGTGCATCTTCGCGTCGGCCATCGGCGTCGGGACGGTGAATGTGCGCGAAGGCGGACCGAACCGGTTCCTGGCGCGCATCTTGAGCAGGACCCAGAAAACCAGAGTCAGCCGCCGGTATGCAGGGAACCTGCGGGTCCGCGTCGATGATTACCGCCTGGCGCTTCTGGCGACGCTTGAAGAAGATGGTGCCGAATTGATCGAGGCATTTCAGTTTTCTGGGCATCTGGGTCGCCTGCGTCAACGACTGCTCGAACCGGAGAGCCACAGTACCGCCGGAAAGTTGACCAGGGGCATTGTGGATTCTATCGGTGCGGAAAATCCGATGCAGTTGTCCGGTGAGGAGTTCGCGCAGGCAGCGGAGGCCTATTACCGCCGTCAGTTACGCACCCAGTATGTTCGAGAGGGACTCGGCTGTGTTCGGGAGGATTTGCAGGCGATCGACGGGGGCGAGTCCGGGTGCGACAGGCGGTATCGCGGGATTGCGACGGCGGTGATCGGCCCCCGGTCAGCTGCGGATGTCCTCGCGGAAACCGAACAGGAATTGTTGTCCGAGACGGCGGACATCCCAGCCCTGCGCCGCTGTCTGGCCCTTTGTCTCCTTACGATTACCCGGGCCGGGGCGGCATCCCTCAGCCGGGGTGGCCGGTCGCTGGCCTCATGATTGCGCCGCATCAATACATCGAGCGTGAGACCCGCCTGATCAAGACCGAGCGGTTCTGCGGCGATCGGTGGCTCAATTGGGCGTATCGCGCCCTCTGGGAGGATGCGGGCTGGTTGATGAAGGCCTTAACCTCTCAACGTACGACACAGGTGTTGGGGTTCTTTAACTACGACCGGCCGTTTACCGCCACCCAGGCGGCGGTATCCAGGTGTGCCCGGGCCATGGAGATCGATCTCTCGGAATGCCTCGAGTCTCGCGATCGCCTGAATACTCTGCGACGTCTCTTCCAGCGGCGGTTGCGCTACTGGCAGGTACGCCCGATGGATGAGGATCCGCGGGCCATCGTGTCTCCGGCCGATGCCCGATTGTTGCTCGGGTCGTTTGCCGACGACTCTTCGCTCTTTCTCAAGGGGAAATTTTTCGACTATGACGAACTGCTCGGCATCGACCGGT
>DAONAB010000352.1:0-3152 GCA_035400805.1 Nitrospira sp.
GAACGGTGGTTCTGCGTCGGGGAGGTCACGACTGAAAAAAGTGCTTGAGGACGAGGACCGAAAGTGCCGGCAAGGTGCAGGTCAGCGAGTGAGTTCGTCCATGCAGTGGCACCACGTCTCCACGGATTGTAGAGGGTCGGTTAGGGGGAGCCCGACCGAGTCATCTCTATTATTCAACTCATAGCTCAGTTCGTGCACAGCCTTATCGAGCATGTGCACGTCTAATAGAGGAGAGAACTCTTCCTGAGACCGGGGAGAACACGCCGCTTGCCTGACGGTGGTCCGGTATCCTCTGAGAAACGCGGTGTGAGCGGTTCGATACCACTGTTCGACCTACGGACCTAGCTCGGGCGAGTTGCCTACATTGGGACTCTGCGTAGATGTGGTGCTCCGTGCCGCAGGTACGGCATTTATGAAATGAGCGAATCAGGCCGGGCAGATCTACCAGAGGCAGGCATTTCGCTCTCCGCTCAGCCAACGGCTTTGACCGACTTCCAATCTAGCGTTCAGTCCGGGTTCGACCCGGCGATACAGTTTCATGATGGCGCTGTGGCCAAATGTGACCGAGGTGGTGCTCCGTTCGCCTTTTGTTGCAGAACTCGAGGTGGCCCCGGCGCAGGCTGCCGTCTCACAAAACACTTCGGTTGCCGATCCGATTACTGTGGCAGCCGATCCCGTGAAATGCGCGCCGCCCCATGCTGGCCAGGAGCGAATAGGCGCACTCTTCATCCCGTAGTGCGTCGTCCTTCGCCGATGACGCTCTGGTCAGGCCTGGCCCGACAAGATTCATCGTTCCATCATTTCTGCTGATAGAAGCGATTGGCTTCACAAAATCCCTGCGGTCGTGTACCGTACCAAAAATGGCTCCAATCCTGGCGGTTGGAGACTGGATGACGCCTCACTCATCGCCTTGGCGTCCGGCCTTGCTCTAGTCCGATCCATGCTCAATCCCTATCTCGTGTTTTGGAGTATCGGTCTGCTGTTTTTTGCCGCCGAATGGCTCAAGCCGGCGCGGCCGATTGCCTACCGTGCGGTCTTCTGGCGAGACCTTCTTGCCCTGGGAGTCTATAACCTGTCGTTCCTCATAGTCGTGCAGCTAACCGATCGTATCCCGGTTCCCCAATACCTGCCCACCGCCCTCGACAATCTCCCCACCGCTGGAAAACTTGTCTTGTTTTACATTGTGGAAGACTTTGGCCTGTATTGGGCTCACCGGCTCATGCACACGAGCCTGGTCTGGCCCGTTCACCGATGGCATCATTCCCCGACGTCTCTCTACTGGTTGGCAGGAATTCGCGCGACCATCCCGCACATTGCGCTCTTCAATGTGACCTATGTCGCGGCCCTACCGCTCCTTCACGACGCCTCCGGCTGGGCGTTCCAGGTCATCATGGTGGAACATATTGTGCGTAATAATTGGATGCACGTGAATGTCACCTGGAAGTCCTCCTGGTTGGAATGGGTGTTGGTCACGCCTCGGTACCATCATATTCACCACAGCAGCGACCCGGCGCATCAATTGAAAAATCTGGGCGCGCTGTTGACGATCTGGGATCGGGTATTCGGGACGTACTACAATCCCGACGATCTGACTGGTGAATTGACGTTTGGGTTGAGCGAACGCGTGAATCCAGTGCGGCTCGTCGTCGGTGTCTAACATCACCATGACGTGGTGAGTCTATCGTGCTTACTCGGCGGCTGGAGTAGACCAGGATTCTGAGCAGTGTGCTGTGGCGAAGATGGTGAAGCGGGTGCGAAGTTATTGCGCGCCGTTTTCGCCGATCACCACGAACTGCTTGCGGAACCCGACGACTTTGGCGAGATAGTCCCGGGTCTCTTGGTATGGAAGACCGCTGCGTAGCCGGTCATAAAGGCTAGACGGCTGAAGGGCGTTAATCTGCTGCAACGCGGTCCGCTGATCTTTCGCAAAGGTTTTAAACACGTTGCCGGCGCCCGTATTGTAGGCCGAGATGACGCAGTATTCCCGGGACACCTTGTCCGTCACGTCGTCCAGCTGAGAATAGGTCAACACGTTGAGGTACGCCGTGCCCAATTCGATGTTATTGTCCGGATCGAAGAGGTAATCTCGCGACGGGGCCTTATCTTCCCCTTTGGCTTTACGATACGCATCCCGCCCTCCGCTGGTGGGCACCAATTGCATCAACCCGTAGGCGGGGGCGGAACTGACGGCAAACGGATTGAAATTACTCTCCGTGCGGATAATCGCAAAGACGAGACTCGGGCTGATCTGGTATCGCTCCGCAAATTGGGCGACCACGGTGCGATATTTCTCGGCCTGTTTGTGCGAGAAGTTGGTCACCATGGGGATGTTAACCAGATGGGCGGTCTTCGCGCCGCTCTCCTGCTCAACTGAGCGGGTCGTGCTTTTTGTCACCAGCGATTCCGCAAATTGTTCCGCCTCCGCCGGCGTACGAACCGGCTTGCCGGCCTGATTCACGACCAGACCCAGAAGATACGGCTCCTTGTCGCCGGTCAGAGTGATTTCTTTGTCCGAAAACAGGTCCACGCTGCGCGGATCGTTGGGAGTCAGGAGCGTCGTGACGACGGCATTCTTCAAGCTCGCGCGGGGGTCCTTCTCGTCGAGCGTCTCGATCAGAATGTTCCCGGCATCGAAGTCCACGATCGCCCGGCTGCGATAATTTTGGGTATATTTCACATACTTTTTTTGCTCAGGTAATTTGACTTCCTTGGTGCCCCATTTCTTGCCGACCTCTCCCGTCAAAGCCGCCATCAAGGCTTGAAAATCACGTTGAATGGCTCGGAGATCTCGAAGTAATGCTTGGGGGTCCCGGCCGTACTGCTCGACCCGTTGTCGTGCGATGTCGGCCGGATCCTTTCCGTGGACGATATCCAGAACGGTTCTGCCGGTCGTGCTACCGACGGCCCGTTCCGCCGCCCCGAGCATTTTGTCGGTCGTTTCACAGCCGGAAAACAGCGAGGGGACGGCGAGACTCAGCAGCAGGAGGGGCCATCGTCGAGTGAGCATGGCGGGAGTATACCGAAGGTGTGGGCGGGAGGAAAAGATAATTTCCGAAACCGTCAGATCCGCCGGGTCGAGCCTGTTTCTGCGGTCTGGTGATGGGCCTGAGCCAGTAGATCCACGTGCTTGACGGCCGGTTTTGAGGGTCAGT
>DAONAB010000353.1:0-3142 GCA_035400805.1 Nitrospira sp.
CGGCGACGCTTTCGGGCATGGAGCTCTTTCTCAAGGAACACGACTTCCATCTCTTCTTCAGCCACGATGCCGACACGAGCGGCGACCCCGACTACCAATTCTACTGCGACCCGGACATCAATCCGCGGGCAGGCATCAACGAGAGCGGATTTGAGGCCCTCGCAAAAAAGAACGACGCGCTCGGCAGACCCCTGGCTGTGAACCTGGGCTGGCCATTCCAGTTGAACAGCCTCAAGGGGGCGATGCGTGAACGTCTCGAACGGCCTTCGCTCTTTCTGACTCCATTGCCCATCACCGAATCGGTCTACCTGGTATCGTGGATGAGCGATTTCTACTGGCATGACGACATCGAGACGCTGCCGGGCGAACCCAACGAGGTCTTGTACCGCGCCGATATATCGTTCACGATTCCGGGGACGAAAACGGCGGTGAGCACGTTCTGCACCTACCCGACACAGAAAGCGGTCGCCCCGATGACCATCAACGTCATGGACGAGCACGGCGATCCCCAGGATGATGCCTGGGCCTATGTGGAAGCCCTGATGGGCGACCGGAAGGTCTATTACTGGGGTCAGCTCGGCCCCATGAACGGTCAGATCGCTATCCTGAACGCGCCCGTGGGCCGCTACCTGCTGACGGTCCAGGATGCGTCGCAGTATCCACAGGCCTATGAGAATCTCCGCGCAATGAACAGAATGGAGATCGACATCCCGCCTGAAGGCGCCACCATCGACCTCGTCATGACAAGCATCGACAAGCACGCCGATCTGGCCCGCACCCGCGGGCTCCTCCAGGATCTGGCCGATTGGCGGTCTCCGGGGGATCCGTTCCAGGATTTCGTCGATGACGCCAATGCGTGGCTGGATGCGCTGGAGGCCGACGGCATTTCCTGGCTGGAGCTGGTCCGGATCAAGCGGTTTGAGATGGCGCTTTCGGGATACGCGGCAATCACCGAGTACGCCCATCTGCAGACCGAAGGCGCCATCGAGGATTTCTACCAGATTCTGATGGACTTCATCGCGATCATCCAGGAGACGAAAGAGCTCCACGACTCGGTCGACAGCGAGTGGCAGCAGGCCGCGATCGAGATCCTGTCCTCAATTGTGGACGTGCTGATCACCCACGGCCAGTTCACGGCGAACCGTGAACTGCTGGAGACGGCGCTGAACGAGTTGCTCGAGTATGCGGAGACCGATCTAATCACGGCTCTTAAGGAACAGGTGGTCGCGCAGATTCCGGCGGGACCCTACAAACCGTTGATCACCGCCATGATGTACACCTGCCTGGACGCGGATTTCGACGACTGGACCCCGGTCATGGAGGCGGCACAGGAACTCGCGCTCAATCTTGCCAAGAAGGAAGTCATCGACCTGCTCGCCGAGAACATCGTGGAGACGCTTTTCGAGGGTATCGCGCAGGACAACCCCATGGAAGAAGCAGTCGGCGGACTTGTGCGCAATCTCCTGGACGCGCTGGTCAGCGAGGATGGATTCGAGAATTTCGACGCCGCGCTGGAAGCGTTCGCCAACGAGGTGGGGCACTATGTCCTTCAGGAGGGAACGAACCGGCGGCCGGATGTGGTCGCGGCGGTCGAGAGCCTGTTCGGGAAGATCGAAGCGCAACTTCCGGCGGGCACGTTTCGTGATTTCCTGTTGGGGATGACGAAGGAATTGGCATTGCAGGCGATTCCCGCGGTGGAAGGCGGCGCCCTGAAATACGAGATTGACAGCGACGCGGTCGTGAAGATACTGGTCCGGCACGCGCTTTATAACGTGGTGTTGAAAGACTACTACGCGGAGGAGGTGAAAGAAGGGTTGTATGAAACCTTGTACCGCGCCCAGGCCTATGTGCCGGAAGGAACGCGCCGTGCCGACTATCAATCGGATATGTACTCGGACTTCAATGCCTTCCGTTGGCCGTTTTATTACGGCGACTCGGGCGAGTCGATTAACGATGACGCATGGGAAGCCCTCAGTGTCCAGCCGGATATCAACGACTGGGCGAACGCCCTCACGGCGTTGGGCTGCCTCCTGGACGCCTTAAGCGTTCCGCTCGAGTTCTTCGCCGGGTTCTATCCTCCTCTGCAGGACACCGCGGACGCCGTATCGGACTTCGTGGATGTACTGGACGGGCTGCAGATTGTCGCACGATCGATCGAGTTCGGGTTGCGGCTCGACTGCCTCGATTCGCTTGCGGACTTCGCCGAACCGTTTTACGAGACTATCTTTCCCACGCCGGCGGAGGACGTCTATCTGATGGGCGTGACGCCGGTGGAGCACGATTTCGGGCAGACCCGGGCCACGCGGGGCGCCATGCTCTGCCCCGTGACGATCTGGAACGCCGGCAACACGACGCTGAACATCGCCACCATGACGCTGTCGGATACCACGAATTTCTCGTTTGCCGAACTCACCAAGAGCCTTTCGCCGGTGATTGAGCCCGGGCACAGCCATACCGTGTACGTGAAGTTCGACCCGACCTGCACGGGCGAGTTCGAGACCGCCCTGACCGTATACTGCGGCGTGACGGATCCCCCGCGGAAAGCCATCACGCTCCGGGGGGTAGGAACGTACCTGGACCGGGGGGTGGCGGGCGACGCCAACAGCGACACGCGGCTGAACGCCGTCGACGTGCAACTGGTCATCAATGCGGCGCTGGGGATCTTCAATTACGCCCACACCGATCTCAACAACGACGGCAAAGACAACGCCGTCGATGTGCAGCTCATCATCAACGCGGTGTTGGGGTTGCCGGTGAGCTTCTAAAACAGGGACCGGCCCAGACACCGATTCTGCCGGGAGGGCCCGCCCCGCGATGGCCGGGCGCCGGGCCGGCATGTTTGCTCCTTGCAGTGCAGGCGTCTCGCCTGCATTCTTGTCTTCTAGTGGACACAGTGGACGTGGTGGACACAGTGGACGGCTCTGCCCGCGCGACGTCGCTGTCGTGAACGCCGGGAACGGCGCCCCGGAATCGCCGAGCTCCAGCTCGGCATAGGGTTGCATCCCGATCCGGTGTGGGACCGGCGCCCCCGGCAACCATTTGTCTCCGATCTTGTCCGGTGCGGGACCACTCGGGCCCGCGCGACGAAGCAAACCGCAGCGCGTCCAGAATGATCCTCCTTGGTGGCTTGGTGTCTTTGTGT
>DAONAB010000354.1:0-3121 GCA_035400805.1 Nitrospira sp.
ACCGGCTCAGGGCATCCACAGATAAATGAACTGCGGAGCTCCGCCTCGCACGTCCGACAGCAGATCGACGTTCGCCAAACTGGCCAGACTGGGGGCCGGTGCGGTTAGCCGCGAATAGACATTGTTCTGATATTCGCCGGGGCGGCGATAGGTCACGACCTTCGCTTCCGATACGCCGGCTTTTTTCTTGGCCAGGTCAATCGCATCGTCGAGGTACCCGATGTCATCAACCAGTCCCGAGGCCTTGGCCTGTTCGCCGGAATAGATACGGCCGTCAGCCAGCTTCTTAATAGTTTCGCCGTTCAACCCCGGACGCCCTTCCTGGACCACCTGCAAAAACCGCTGATAAAAACCGTCAATCACGCCTTGGAAAATCGCGCGTTCTTCCGGCAGCATCGCCCGGAACGGCGAGCCCATGTCTTTACGCGGACCCGAGGTCACGGCGTTGGTTTCTACGCCCACTTTTTCGAGCAATCCTCTCGCATTCACGGTGAGCATGATGACGCCGATGCTGCCGGTGACCGAGGAGGGATGCGCCAGCACCGTATCGGCTGCGGCGGCGATGTAGTATCCGCCTGACGCGCCAACATCCATGATGGAGGCCACAATGGGAATTTTACGGCTGGTCTTAAACTGCTTCAGTTCATGATAAATGATGTCGGAGGCGGTGACGGTCCCTCCCGGGCTGTTGATCCGCAGGACGATCGCTTTGACGTGTTCGTCTTTGGCGGCGCGCTCCAGTTCTTCCTTCACGGTGGCGAGCATGCCTGGAGACGAATAGAACCCGTCTTTATTTTCTGAACTGATCACGCCCGACACATCCATCAGCAGGACTTTGTCTTTGCCGGTGCCGCTGACCTTGTGTTCTTCGAGCGCGCCGGGGCCCGGCGGCAGATTGATCGTGACGCAGGCGGCCTGCATCAATGCCAGGGTCAGCACAAGAAGACCGGTCAAAAGTTGCCAACTACGCATGGTGTGTCTCCATCAATGCGACAAATTGTTCAAAGAGGTAGGCCGAATCATGGGGACCGGGAGACGCTTCGGGGTGGTATTGCACCGAAAAGACCGGGCGATCCAGACACCGCATACCTTCGACCGATCCGTCGTTCAGACTCGTGTGGGTCAATTGCACGCGCCCGAATGGCGTATCGACGGTGGGTAACTCCTGCCCGGCAGCCCTGGCTTCGCCGGGGAACCGCACGGCAAAGTTGTGATTCTGCGAGGTGATTTCCACTTTTCTGGTGCGGAGATCGATGACCGGATGATTGGCGCCGTGGTGGCCGAACTTCAATTTATAGGTCGAAAATCCCAGCGCCAGGCCGAGCAGCTGATGCCCCAGGCAGATGCCGAAAATCGGCACGCGGCCGATGAGCTCACGAAGCGCCGTCATGGCGTACGGCACGCCCTCGGGGTCACCGGGCCCGTTCGACAAAAACAGTCCCTGAGGATTCAGGGCCAGCACGTCCTTCGCCGGAGTCGAGGCCGGTACGACGGTGACCTGGCAGCCCACATCCACCAAGCGCCGAAGAATGTTCTGTTTCACGCCGAAATCATAGGCCACCACTCGCCAGGTGTTTCGCGGCGCTTTGGTAGCGCCCTGTTCGGGCATCGTGATCTTCGGCGCCCAATCGCCCGTGCCTTCCGTCCAGGGATACCGATGGTCGCAGGTGACGGTGGCGGCCAGATCACGTCCGATGATGCTCGGCGCCTGCCGGGCCTTTTCGGCCACGCGGCGCGGGTCGAGATCGATGTGGGAAATGACGCCCTGTTGTGCGCCCCGCTCCCGCAGATGTCTGGTGAGCGCCCTGGTATCGATGCCCTCGATCGCCACGATATTGGCGGTCTGCAGATACTCCTGCAGTGTTGCCTTGCCGCGCCAGTTGCTCGCGAGCCGGCTGGATTCCTTCACGACGAACCCTTCGGCCCAGATTTTCGTCGATTCGACGTCTTCCGGCGTGACGCCGTAATTGCCGATCTGCGGAGACGTCATGGTGACGATCTGTCCGCGATACGAGGGATCGGTCAGCACTTCCTGATAGCCGGTCATGGCCGTGTTGAACACGACCTCGCCGCCGGTCTCCCCTTCCGCTCCCAAAGCTCGCCCTTCGAACCAGGTTCCATCGGCGAGTGCAAGAATCGCTTTCTTCACCATCACTCCTTCACTCGGATCCAGGATCGCACGCGCAGGGTCAACAGCGCGATGCCAAGTCCCACATTCAGGATATACAGCACCCGGACCGGTTTATGTAGCTGAAAGAACGCCTCAAAGGCGGCCTTCCTGGCGTCTTCCCCTTTCGAGGCAAAGGCTTGCGCTTGCAAGGCGGCCGCCTGAGGGTGCAGCACAAACGTGATCACGCCGGCGATGAGCAGCATCGCGCCCAGCAGCAACCATTCGGTTCTGGTAATGGCCTCGTCCGTCAACCCCTGTTGGTACAACCAGGCGCGCCAGAGAATGCCGGCCATCAGGATCGCCGCTGCGCCGAGCACCAGCCGATTATAGCCGTCGAAGGCGCGGGTCAGAAAAAATCCCCCCGTATCCTGCCCGCCGAAGGTGTTGAACACGGCGGGAATGACGGCGGCCACGAGGACAAGCAGCCCGCCGATCCACAGGGCTAATGCCAGCAGCTCGAAGGTCACACAGGCGATCAATCCTTGACGCACAATCGTCTCATCCTACGCCGGTCGTCCGGGGCGATCGAGTTCGTAGACGACCCGTCCTGAGACAATCGTCTTTGTGACGCGACCTTTTACTTTCCACCCGGCGAACGGCGTGTTCCGGCTCTTGGAACGAAACCGCGATGGATCCACTTCCCATTCCAGGTTGGGATCGACGATGGCCACATCCGCCGGAGCGCCGACCGCCAGGGTGCCGGCGTTGAGGCTGAACGCTTTCGCCGGGGCCGTAGCGAGTTTATCGACGGCCGATTCCAGCGTCAGCACACCTTCTTCGACCAGGGCCAGCGTCAAGGACAATGCCGTCTCCAGGCCCACGATGCCGAATGGCGCCTCCGTAAACTCCTGTTGCTTCTCCTGCGTCGCATGCGGTGCGTGGTCGGTGGCGATCACATCGATCGTGCCATCGCGCAATCCGTCCTTGATGGCCTGCACATCCTGGCTGGTC
>DAONAB010000355.1:0-3067 GCA_035400805.1 Nitrospira sp.
AGGTCGGGAAGGACCTCGCGGGCATGATCCCACACGCCCGGCTGATCTTCATTCCCGAATCCGGCCACATTCCTCAATGGGAGCAACCGCAGGTGGTCAACCGGCACATCCGGGAATTCCTTCAACCTTGACAGTCTTCCCAGCGAACCATAGAGTGACAATCGAGACATCGTGTGTTTGTTCATGGAGATGCTTATGAGATCGAATAGGACCCTTGCCGTAGGCCAGACATTGGTTCCCCGTCTTTTTTTCCTGAGCCTGATGTGCCTCAGCATCAGCGGCTGTGGCACCTTGTCGAGCGTCGGCAAGGCGGACTTTTCATATAAAGACATGCCCATCGCCGACGGGAGCGCGGTGGCCGGAGAAGGCAATAATGTCCTGTTTCAAGGGAAACCGTTGATGCTCACCGGGATGGGCATCAAGGTGGGCGACAAGTTGCGCGATGTCAAACTCGCGAAGACCGACCTCTCGATGATTGCCGTCAACGACACCAAAGGGAAAGGGAAGGTCCGCATCATCAGCATCGTCCCGTCTCTCGACACAAAAGTGTGCGAACAACAGACGCATTATCTCAGCGAGAAGAACATGGGCCTTGACCGCATGGTGGAACTCATCACGATCAGCATCGATACACCCTTTGCGCAGAAGCGATTTGCGGAAGAAGCGAAGATCGGCAATGTCACCTTCCTCTCCGATTTTCGTGCCGCCGATTTCGGCAAGGCCCATGGCCTCCTCCTCAAAGACCTGCATCTCCTGAGTCGTGCGCTGCTGGTTGTCGACAAGGACAATAAGGTGCGCTACCTTCAGATCACGCCCGAGTTGGCCCAACTGCCGGACCTGGAGGAAGCCTTCCGTTTCGCGCGAAAGCTGGTCACGGCCAGTTGACACATCTTCACGGCCGGTAAGGACTACAGATGGCCCATTATGATCTGCTGGTGATCGGGACCGGCCCGGCAGGACAAAAAGCCGCCATTCAGGCGGCGAAGCTCGGCAAAAAGGTCGGCATCGTCGAACGCACACAGGTTGTCGGCGGGGTCTGCACCAACACCGGAACCATCCCCAGCAAATCGCTCCGTGAAGCCGCCCTCTATCTCTCCGGTTTCCACCAGCGCAGCCTCTACGGCGCCAGTTATCGCGTCAAACAGGACATCACGATGGCGGATCTGACCTTCCGGTCCAACCACGTCATCAACCGTGAGATCGAGATCATCCAGAATCAGATGACGCGGAACAATATCGACCTCTGGTACGGCACCGCGTCCTTCGTCGACCCACACCACGTACGAATCGATCGTGCGGATGATCACGTGGAACACACCGCGGACTTTATCGTCATTGCCTGCGGAACCGTTCCCGCCCGACCAAGCCACATCCCCTTCGACGAGAAGACCATCATCGATACCGACGGCCTCCTCGCGCTGAAGGATCTCCCCAAGTCCATTACGATCATCGGGGGCGGCGTCATCGGCGCGGAATACGCCTCGATCCTGGCTACGATGGGCATTCACGTCACCCTCATCGAGCGACGCCCGCGCCTATTGGAGTTTGTCGACCAGGAGACCATTGAAGCGTTGCAGTACCATATGCGCAGTATCGGAGTGGTCCTCCGCTTCAATGAAGAGGTCGTGTCCGTCGAGCCGATAGGCGAACAACAGGTGATCGTCCGCTTAAAGAGCGGGAAGGAAATCGCCGCGTCCACTGTGCTGTATTCGGTAGGCCGCACCGGCGCGAGCGCAACGCTGAACCTCACGTCCATTGGACTCGTCTCGGACGATCGGGGCCGCCTCGCGGTCAACGAGCATTACCAAACGTCGATTCCCCATATTTATGCAGCCGGTGACATTATCGGATTTCCCGCGCTGGCCTCCACGTCGATGCAGCAAGGCCGCCATGCCGCCTGCCATGCCTTTGGCGTACCCTACCAGACGCAGTCGGACCTGATGCCCTATGGCATTTATTCCATTCCCGAGATTTCCATGGTCGGCCGCAACGAAGACGATTTGACCAAACACGGCGTGCCTTATGCCGTCGGCATTGCCCGCTACCGGGAAATCGCGCGCGGCCAGATCATCGGAGACGAGATCGGGATGTTGAAACTGCTCTTTCACAACAAAACCCGGCAATTGCTCGGCGTGCATGCGATCGGCGACGGGGCGACGGAACTGATTCACATCGGCCAGACGGTCATGGCGTTCCAAGGGCAGATCGATTACTTCATCGATGCGGTGTTCAATTACCCCACCCTCGCAGAGTGCTATCGTGTCGCCGCGCTGGATGGCATCAATCAACTCCCGAGACCATGGACGCCGAGAGCGTGAGGCGTTGTTTGTGAAACGTCGCCAACCGCACAACGTTCAGCGTTCAATTGAGGATTGAAAATCGGGCATTGAACAGTACCCGGCACGACGAAGGAGGATCCGGATGTCCTTTTCAACTCATCTTCGCAAGCTGGCCCAGCCCGTGTGGGATGCACAACTGACGCATCCTTTCGTGGTGGCACTGGGCAAGGGCACGTTATCGGAGCGAAAATTCCGCTACTACATCCTGCAGGATGCCCGTTTCCTTGCGGACCTTGCTCGCGTCTTTGCCGCCGGCTGCTTACGGGCGCCGGACTCGGAATCGGCCCTGCGCTTCGCAAAACTGGCGGAAGAGACCATCACCGTCGAACGCAGTCTCCATGAGAGCTACGGCAAACGCTGGAACCTGTCGCCGCAGGAGATGTTGAACGAGCCCATGGCCCCCACCAACTATGCCTACACCCGTCACATGCTGGCCGTGGCCCAGGCAGGCACCGCGACGGAAATTGCTGTCGTCGCGTTACCCTGCGCCTGGATCTACTGTGTCGTCGGCAAACATTTTCTCAAGAACGGGGCGCCGCCCGCGAAACACCCGTACCGGGATTGGCTCATGCTGTATGCGTCACCGGAGTTCGAAGCCGTCCAGGAATGGATGCGGGCCAGAGTGGATACCTGGGCGAGGACGGCCGGGCATGAAGAAAAGAAACGGATGGAGCAGTCGTTTCTGCTCAGTTCGAAATATGAGTGGATGTTCTGGGAAATGGCCTGGA
>DAONAB010000356.1:0-3065 GCA_035400805.1 Nitrospira sp.
TATGCTGCACGAGTTCATCCAGAGACCGCTTATCCTTGGTGCCGTGCAGACGCGGCCCGTACGCGACATTGTCGTAGATCGATTTGGGAAACGGGTTCGATTTCTGAAAGACCATCCCCACACGCTTCCTGAGATCGGTGACGTCGATGGCGGGGTCGTAGATGTCGATACCGTCCAGTTCCACGCGCCCCACCGCACGCGCCCCTTCCACCAGATCGTTCATCCGATTCAGACATCGCAGCAATGTCGATTTTCCACACCCCGACGGACCGATGAAGGAGGTGACCGAATGGGTCCGTACCGTCAATGAGACCCGAAAAAGGGCCTGTCGTTGGCCATAGTAGAAGTCGAGATTGCGGACCAGCACTTTTGCATCGACGGAAGTTCCGTGCGCCACGTGGGGACGAGTGAGACGCGGTTGGGGAACGGTCGGCCGCAGTGACAATGCCGGCGTCGTCGGCGACAGACTACGAGTCTGGATATCCATGCGCAATCCTTTCTGTGATCACACTGCCGAGGCGGCAAATCGTCGCCGTAAACGGTTGCGTAGCCGCACCGCCGCCCAATTCAGCAACACGACCACGAGGATCAGAATCAGCGTGGTCATATACACCATCGGCTTCGCCGCCTCCACGTTCGGGGACTGAAACCCGACGTCGTAAATATGGAACCCCAAGTGCATGAACTTTCGATCGAGATGCAGAAAGGGAAGGTATTCGTCCAGCGGGAGGGCAGGGGCCAATTTCACCACCCCGGTCAGCATCAAGGGCGCCACTTCCCCGGCGGCCCTGGCCATGGCCAGGATCAGTCCCGTCAAAATTCCCGGTAACGCGCAGGGGAGGATCACATGCCGGAGCGTTTCAAATTTGGTCGCACCCAGTCCGAGCGAACCTTCCCGGAAATCACGTGGGACCGCAGACAGTCCTTCCTCCGTCGCCACGATCACGACCGGGACGGTGAGCAGCGCCAGGGTCAAAGAAGCCCACAGAATGCCGCCAGTGCCGAAGGTGGGATTCGGGAGCGCCTCGGGAAACAACCATTGGTCGATCGTGCCACCCAGCGCATAGACAAAAAAGGCGAGGCCGAACACCCCGAAGACAATGGACGGCACACCGGCCAGGTTGTTCACCGCAATCCGCACCAGCCTGACCAGCAGGCCTTGATTCGCATACTCCCGCAAATAGACGGCGGCCATCACACCGAACGGCATCACAGCCAAGGTCATCAGAAAAACCATCAACACCGTGCCGAAGATCGCCGGAAAAATCCCGCCCTCCGTGTTCGCTTCACGCGGCTCAGTGGAGACGAACAGCCACAGACTCCGGACATAGGCCAGGAGTTTCTCACCCCAATGCATCCCGTTCGGCCGACTGACGGCCAACACCTGATCGAGAGAGAGCCGCACCGACCGGCCGGTGGAGACGGTCAGGAACAAGACCTCCTGCCCGGCCTCCTTGTGTAACCGCTCAAGCGCCTCAGTCTTGGTGAGATAGTCTCGCTCCAACGCGGTAATCTGATCGAGGAGACGCTGATCTTTTTCGGCATCGCCGGGAGCGAGTCGGCCGCCCAGCGTCAACGCATGTCGGGCAAGCCTGGCCTTCTCAATCCGATAGTTGATGGAACCGATTTCTTCTCGCTCCAGATGTTCGATCCGCCGACGTAACTGATTGGCCCGCTCCACCAGCGTCTTCACCGTCGTCCATGAACTCCCGCTTGCGCTTCCTGTCGCGGCCCCCTCCACGCCGACCGTGATCCGACCGAAGGCAGGCCCCCACTCACGCCGCTCGACAAGCGTGAGATCCTCGGGATGCGCACTCGACACAATATCCGCGGCATTGATCCAACGATATTCGGACCCGAACACATCCCGATTGCCGACGCGATACCGAAACCGGCGCTGTCCGGTAGGCGAGTCCGGCGTGATCGAATTGGGGATGACTTCTTCTCCCACCACTTGACCGATCACTGTCTCCTGCGTCTTCAGCGTCGTCTCTTGCAAGGCACCGGGCCAGAACTGTCCCAGGCCGTTGATCATAATCAGCCCCAGCATGCCGGCCACCATCAACAGGCTGAGCGCCACACCGGAGGCCGTCATCCAGACGAACAGTTCCCCGCCACGCCAGAAGTCCTTCATGAGCTTCGACCGTTCACCCATGGCTGTACTTATCCCGGAGCCGCTGACGAATGAGTTCCGCCAACGAGTTGATGACAAACGTGACGATGAACAAGAGCAAGGCGGCCAGAAACAACACCCGATAGAGACTTCCGCCATGCGGGGCTTCCGGAATTTCCACGGCGATATTGGCCGACAGCGTCCGAAAGCCGTTCGCCCAGTTCCAATCCAGAATGGGAGTATTCCCTGTGGCCATCAGGACGATCATGGTTTCCCCGATCGCGCGCCCGAACCCGATCATCACGGCGGAAAAGATTCCCGGGCTGGCGGACAACAGCACCAGATGCAGAACGGTTTGCCAACGAGTCGCTCCCAACGCGAGCGAGCCGGCGATTTGGATCTTCGGCACATTGGAGAGCGCCTCTTCGGCGATACTGTAGATCACCGGGACGATGGCAAACCCCATCACAAGACCGACGACCAGGGCGTTGCGCTGATCGTATTGAATGCCGAGCCGGCTAGAGAGCCAGGCCTTGACGTTCCCGTCGAACCACCAGCCCTCGATGAACGAATTGGCCCAGAGGCACCCGGCGATTCCCAGTCCCAGAATAGGGATCAACAGCAAGGCTTCCTGACCCTGCGGGAGGTGTCGTTTCACGGATAACGGGCAGAGGTACCAGGCGAACGAGGCCACGACAACCAGCAGAGGCAACACCAGCGCCATACCGGCCACCGCCGGGAGCATTCGTTCAAGAAGAGGGGCCAGCCAGAGCCCGGCAAGGAAACCGAGCACCACGGTCGGCAAGGCCGCCATGACTTCAATAATAGGTTTAATTTTCGCGCGCAGGTCCTGATGCATGAACTGCGAGGTGCACATCGCGGCCAAGATGGCAATCGGCACGGCGAGAAACAGGGCGTACATCGTCCCTTTGAGCGTTCCGAATGCCAGCGG
>DAONAB010000357.1:0-3020 GCA_035400805.1 Nitrospira sp.
GCATGCCGTAATTGCCTTGAATCGGCACCACCGTCGACAGCCGGAGACCGATCACCAAGGCAATCACCGCCACGACAAATCCGGCAATTGGACCGGCGACGCCGATATCGAACAACGCCCGGCGGTCCGTCAGGGGAGCGCGCATGCGAATAATCGCCCCGAAGGTGCCCACGAAATGCGGGAGGCCGGGAACGAACAACGGCAGGGAGGTCGGCACGCCATGCAGACGCGATAATACATAGTGGCCCAGTTCATGGGTGACGAGGATGCCCAACAGCGTCGCGGCAAAGGGAATCCCCTTCCATAACGAGCCGGGATCGTCGACAAGGAAGTTCCACGGACCTACCAGGGGATTGGTGTTCGTTTGATATGCGCCGGCCCACAACACGGTAAACAGGGTGAGCGCAAACAACATGAGAGGAAGCACGAAGGCGGAGAAGGGCGGACGCTCTTCATGGACCCATTCGTCCTCTTCGGCCTCTTCAAACGAAGAGGCCGTCAGTTCCCCCGAAGACCGGTTGTGATCCGACTCGTCCCGGTTCATCACAGGCCTCTGGCGTTAGGTCGCGAACGGATTATGGAGCCGCTCTTCGTGAACCGTCGTGGCCGGTCCATGGCCGGGAAACAGCCGCGTATTCGAAGAAAGGGCCAACACGCGGTAGCGGACCGAATCAAGATGCGCCTGATACAGTCCGGCTGGATTCGAACGGCCGATCGAGCCGGCAAACAGAGTATCGCCCACAAAACACATGGGCTCCCCTGCCTCTTCGAGGCGATAACAGACTCCGCCGGGAGTGTGGCCTGGCGTCGGCATGAACCGCAGGCGCAGCCCGCCGACCTGCAGCGTGCCGTCTTTTTTCGGCACATGCAGCACGTCCTGCGAAGGACGCCAGCTCAGGAGGTCGACATCGTCAGGGCCGAGATAGACGGGTACCGGATGAGCCTTCAGGATGACGTCGATCCCATCGGCATGGTCGGAATGCCCATGCGTCAGGCAAATCGCTCGAAGACGCAACTTCCGCTTGGCGAGCGTCTCCAACATGGCGTTGGCGTTGTACGCGGTATCGACGATCACCGCTTCTCCGCGATCGTGCACGATGTAGCCCTTGACCTCGTAGCCGCCGATGGAACCCAGAATCGTTTCAACCTGCGGAATAGCCGGTGGGAGTGCCTCGGGGGTCCATCCTTCCGCAACCTGCGCCAGCTGGTCTGCTCTCAGCCCCAATGCGCGGGCCATGGCTTGCACCTGTTCTCGATTCCGAGGAGGCTGGCCGCGTTCCAGCTCACTCAGTTCGGCCTCCGGCAGACCACCTGCGCGCGCCACATCGGCGACCGATCGCTGCTGTCCATTGCGAGCCTTCTTCAGAATATCGCTCAGTTCATCTTCAAGAGGCATAGTCAGTTCTGTTCCAGGTTCATATCGATTAGGCGCATGCCCGCGGGGGCCGTCACTACACGAATCGTCTCAACTACTTTTTCCCGGGTCATTGTTCCTGGGGCTCGACAGGTCGGAGCGGCGTCCCACTGCGCACATCCAAAGAGGGCCTTCCGAGGCCGCGCGTTGCGCGAGCAAAGAGCCACTCGATCTGCCGCCCTCCCCCTCAACTCTCCGGCGCCAGCATAATCTCCTTCACCTCGCCAAAACTTGCCAGCACTTTTGATAAGGCGTCGCCGGAGCCCACTGCAAGAATCCGCAACCGGTCGGGGTTAAAATGCGTCTTTGCGGCCCGTTGAATATCGTCCTTCGTCAGCTTGACCACCTTGTCCCGGATCTGCTGCAGCCAGTCTTTTGGTAAACCGTCATATTCCAAATCCATCAGACGCGCGACGATACTGGACGCGCTGGTGAACGAGAAGACGAACGAATTCACGTAGGCTTCCTTGGCTTCTTCCAGTTCAGCATCCGTCACCGGCTCATTGCGCATCCGCTCCATGTTCGCCACGAAGCGATTCACGACTTCCTGTGTGGATGAGAGTTTGGTCTCCGCGCGCATCAGCCACACGCCTTCGTCATACACACTGGCCCGCAGGCCGCTGCCGACAGAATAGGCCAGCCCGCGCTTGGTGCGCACATCGTTGAACAGGCGGCTGCGGAAGGAACTCCCTCCCAGAATATCGTTGGCAATCGCCACCGCGACGTAATCGGGGTGGGTTTCCTTGACGGTCAGGTGCCCGACTCGCAAGTGAGTTTGCGACGTATCCTTGTTCACGAATCGTACGACACCCGTCTTGAAGTCGGACTCCGTGACAGCCGGGATCGTGACGGCAGGCACGGCGCCCTTAGCCCAATCTCCGAACGCTTCGCGCAACAGCGCCATCATGCCGGCCCTGTCGAAATCGCCGGTCACGCCGAGAATGATGCCGTTGGGATGCACGGTCTGCTGATGAAACGCCACCAGGTCTTCGCGGGTGATCGATTCGATCGATCGCACCGACGTTTCGCGGGCACTCGGATGAGTCTGCCCATAGAGCAACTTCGCGAACTCCCGGCCCACGATGGAACCAGGACTATCCTGCCGGCGACGGATGCCTTCCAACGCCTGCAATTTCGCCAACTCGATCCGGCTCTGCTCAAATGCCGGCCTCCGCAACAGGTCGGCAAAGATCTGGAGCCCGCGCTTCAGGTCTTTCTTCAACACATCGAGCGAGGCTGATCCGGACTCCTTCCCGAACCCGATGGAGATGGTGGCCGCCAGTTGTTCCAGCTCTTCATCGACCTCGTCCGGCGACATGGTGGCCGATCCACCGGTGCGCATCGCTGCGCCGGTCATCCCCGCGAGGCCGACCTTGTCCGCCGGATCCAGCCAACTGCCGGTCTTGAGCGTGGCGTTGATCGTGACGAGAGGCAGCTCATGATCTTCAAGTAAGTAGACCACCATGCCGTTGTCCAGCACGAGCCGCTCCGCATCCGGCGGATTGAATTCCACCGTCGGGAATCGCATGGCACGAGGATTATCCAACGCCAGGTCCGCCGCCAATCCCACCGTCGCTTGCAACATGAGCATGAGCACCATGGCAAC
>DAONAB010000358.1:0-3005 GCA_035400805.1 Nitrospira sp.
AGGTGCCGACCGACTATCTCTACAATGTGATCAACCATGGCGGCGCGGCCATGGGCAAGTCGCCGAACATGCCCTATTGGGGCCTGACGATCGGGCAGCAGGGCGTGGCGGATGTAATGGCTTACCTGAAAGTCACCTTCAAAGGTGGCGCCGATGTGGCGCAAGCGGCGGGAAGCGGCGAAGGCCCGAGCGGTGTCTGTCCGCAGCCGAGGAAAACGGCGAAGGCGCCGGCGGAGTTCCTGTCGAAGACCAGTCCACTCCCGCACTCGGATGCCACGATCCAGGCAGGTAAAACACTATTCCTGCAAACGGCCCAGCCGGTAGCTTGTGCGATGTGTCATGGCGAGAAGGGCAATGGCCAAGGGTTTATGGGGGCGGCGCTGATTCCGCCGCCGAGAAACTTCACCTGCGGCTCCATGATGAAGGATTTACCGGACGGCCAATTGTTCTGGATCATCAAGAACGGATCGCCCGGCACCGGCATGATGTCCTTTGCCGGGTTGCCGGATGAGCAGGTGTGGCAATTGATCGCCTATGTAAGAAGTCTGGCCAAGTAGCGGGGCCGGAGCAGGTAGCGTGTGGCGCATCGTCAACGGGCGGTGCGCCACGTGCATTGAGAGAAAGGAACAGCTGATGGCGACGTTCATGATTTCCGGCAGTCGGGGGACTGACGATCCGACCATGGCAACTCTTCCCTTCATGGCGGCCAAGACCGCCAAAGAGCAGGGCCACGACGTGGTGTTGTGGTTGTGGAACGAGGCGGTGACGCTGGGGCGCAAAGGGACGGCTGATCATGTGACCGGGGTCAATCTCACGCCGTTGAAGGATCTCGTGGCCGCGGTGCAGGCGGCGCAGATCCCCATCTGGGTCTGCGGGGCCTGTGCAGTAGCTCGTCAAATCACTGCGGCGGATCTCGTCGCCGGAGCATCGATCAAGGGGATGCCCGATTACATCAAGGCCGTGGCCGAACGGGATCGGAACGTCACGTTTTGACGCTGACAGTGGGAGGACAGGCGTATGGCAGCTGAGGGGCAGTCGAACGGCAAAGCCAAGGGCAGAAAAAATCGTGCGGGGGCAGAACCGGCAGAAGTGTTAGCGCAGAAGGACCTGTCGGAAGATGACCTGGAAATTATTCCCACGGCTGTACCGCGACAAGGAGACGGGTACTCAGTGGCCGATACCAATGGTGACGGAATGACCGCCGGCCTGATCGGTGAGGTGGGGAAGCGGCTCACGGAAGAGGATCTCCGGCGCATCAATACGCCGAGAGGTCTCATCCAATTGATCAAGAGCAAGACTATCGATCTGGAAGAAGTGCGCAAGACGCTGCTGTATGAGCAGGAGTTGCGGCAGTTGCAGGTCGAACTGGTTCGCCTGCAGCGTTGGGTCCAGTCAGATGGCCAGCGGATCGCGATCCTCGTCGAGGGGCGGGACGCCGCCGGGAAAGGCGGGACGATCCGCCGTTTCACCGAACACCTGAACCCGCGCGCCGCGCGCGTCGTCGCCTTACCCAAGCCGACCGATGACGAGCGCGGACAATGGTACTTCCAACGGTATATCCGGCAACTCCCCAATAAAGGCGAAATCGTCTTCTTCGATCGAAGTTGGTACAACCGCGCGGTGGTGGAGCCGGTCATGGGATTCTGCAGCAAAAAAGAGCACCAGCGGTTCCTGCAGCAGGTGACGGAATTCGAACACATGTTGTACGAAGACGGCGTCACGATCATCAAGTTCTGGTTTTCGATTTCCAAGGAGGAGCAGGCGAAACGCTTTGAGGCCCGCCGGCAGAATCCGCTCAAACAGTGGAAGCTGAGCCCGGTTGACGAAAAGGCGCAGGAGATGTGGGATTCCTATACGCGGTTCAAAGAAGAGATGTTCAGCAAGACGCATACGACGTTCAGTCCCTGGATCATCGTGAAGGCGAATGATAAGCAGGCGGCCCGCCTGGAAAGTCTGCGGTATGTCTTGAACCTGCTGCCATACAAGGGCAAGGATGAGGCACAGATTCGCCTCACGCCGGATCCCAACGTGATCACGCGGTTCCATCGCAAGATGGCGGAGCTGGATTTTTAATCGAGTGGCTGAAACGCGAGGGAGGCGATGAAGCGGAACCTCATCATGTTCGTCGGTCTGCTGGCGACCGTACCGGTGATGTCGTCTGACCCAGTCCTGTCATCCGATTCCACGACGATGGGGCATGATGTGATGCAGCCACGAGTACCCGCTGACCGGATGGCCGAGGCGCGGCAGTTGAGCAATCCTCTCCCGGACTCTGACGAGACGATTGCACGGGGGAAGGCGCTCTATACCGGCAAGGGGACCTGCATCAATTGTCACGGTTCGGAAGGGGACGGGAACGGGCCGGTAGCGGCCCAGTTGAATCCTTCGCCTCGTAACTTCCAGCATCACGGATTCTGGCGCCATCGCACGGAAGGAGAGATCTTCTGGGTCATCAAGCATGGATCGCCTGGCACCAGTATGATTGGATTTGCCGACCAATTGACGGACGAAGACATCTGGGCGCTGATCCAGTATGAACGGACCTTCGCGAAGGAACATGGCCACGGTGGAGGAATGGGGCCTGGCGGCATGGGTCATCGAGGCATGGGACGCGGGGGCGGACACTGTGAAGGGGAACGGTGTGATCGATAATCGAATGGCATCGTGCAGCAAGCAGGCCTCGCGATGACGGAGTCGATTCACCTGGTCTGCCCCCATTGCCGGAGTATCAATCGTGTGCCGGCGGCCCGTCTCACGCAGCAGCCTCGCTGTGGTCAATGCCATGCGTCCTTGTTTTCCGGTCATCCCATCGCCTTGACGGCGGCGGATTTTGATCTGCACGCGCAGCGGGCGGAGATTCCTCTGCTGGTCGATTTCTGGGCCTCCTGGTGTGGTCCTTGCCAAATGATGGCTCCGGCCTATGAGCAGGCCGCGCAGATGCTGGAACCGCACGTTCGGCTGGCCAAAGTGAACACGGAAGAAGAACAGACGTTGGCCGCGAGGTT
>DAONAB010000359.1:0-2971 GCA_035400805.1 Nitrospira sp.
GTTTGACCGGCGTCAATTACCGGTCGGAACCGTACAAGTTCCGTGAAGAGCAGGGGTGTTCGCTCGGCAAGGTCTTCCAGCCGTGCAAGGCGGACAAGCCGGAAGATCCTGCGACCCCGCTCATCGAAGCGCATGCCGGTGATCCGGTGCGCATCCATGTGTTGGGTGTGAGCAACGAGCAGAATGGCATGTTCAGTGTCGAAAAGCATGAGTGGCCGATCGAGCCGTTCATGCGTGGCGCTGACTTGATCAGTGTCGTCGAGTTCTCAGGCTCCGAGACGATCGATGCATTCCTGCCCTCGGCTGGTGGAATGTATCGGCTGCCGGGAGACTATGTGTACAGCAACCAGCGGTTGCCGTACTCACAGTCCGGCCAGTGGGGTTACGTGCGGGTGTTGCCGTCCGGTGATACCAGACTGTTGCCCTTGACTGGCGCTG
The DNA here is from genome assembly GCA_035400805.1 of Nitrospira sp. Lineage (GTDB taxonomy): Bacteria > Nitrospirota > Nitrospiria > Nitrospirales > Nitrospiraceae > Nitrospira_A. The sequence continues at coordinate 439 of DAONAB010000359.1, forward strand.
GCGCCGGGGCGAAGAGTGCCGAAGTCGAGCAGCCTGCTGCGCACGCGATACCTGTCGCGTCGAAGTAAGCTGGGTACATCTCACGCGAGGTGAGAAAGGGGGGAAGCCCGAGAGGGCTTCCCCCCTTTTGTTATGAGACAGGGATTGTGTATGATCAGCTCAGAGTGTGACATTTCGTCTACCGAGACTCTGACCAACCGCTCAACGTTGGAGGATTCATACATGCGAACGGCCGGACTTGCTTTGTTTGCTGCACTGAATGTTTTCTGCGCCTCATCATGGGCTTATGAGGAAATCGCTGTTACCGATGGCGGCACTATCACCGGTATGGTCACGATGACGGGGGGCAAGCCGACCCCGAAAGGATATAACCTGATTACATTTCCAGATCCCGTGTACTGTGGTCGTATTTCCACCGGGACGGGTTGGAGAATTCTTGATGAGTTTTCAATGACCTCTGGAAGCGGTTTGAATGACGTGGTGGTCCTTTTGACGGATGCTACGAAGGGAAAGCCGTTTAATTTCCAACCGCTCACGATTGAAGCGCGGGACTGTCGGTTTCTTCCGTTTGTCACGGTTGTGAGAAACGGGTCCGATGTCGTGGTGATGAACATGGACCCCGTGATGCACGACATTCAGGCCTATGAAACTTCGCAACTGGGGCCGCGCGTGTTGTTCAATACGCCACTGCCGATGAACCCCCACCATCAGCGATTCGTCACCGCCGAAAGCCATGAGCACTTGGCAGGTGAGCCGGTCAAGGAAGCCATCCATATGACCAAGGGCCGGCGGATTTTCGTGATGCAGTGCGGGTTTCACGCCTATATGGAAAGTTGGGGCATGGCCGTCGACAATCCGTACTACACCCTGACGAGTGATGGCGGCACGTTTACGCTGACCGATGTGCCGCCTGGCGAATACACTCTCATGGCCTGGCATCCGGCCTTAGGAACCATGTTGCAGAAGAAAGTCACGGTCACGGAGAAGGGAATGTCCACGGTCGATTTCGCGTTCGAGGCCCCGAAAGGGCGGCGCAGCGTTCACGAGATTGAGCACAATCCGCATTACGGACCGGAATCCCTTGGTAAGGTTGTGGATATCCGTCCGACGTTAGAGCGGCAGTTCCCCTAGCAGCGCGTGAATCGCAGACAAGGAAGGTCATGATGCTGAATCGAGTTCAGAGGAGTCATTCCTTCGCAGCGGCTGTCTTAATGTGGGTGGGGCTGGTGGTGTCGCCTGTTGGGGCCTATGAGGTGATCGACGTGCAACACGGCGGCACCCTAGATGGGACCGTGACGCTGTCCGGAGGGATTCCAGCCCCCAAGGCCTTCAATCTCATCACGTTCCCCGACCCGACGTACTGCGGGCGGATTTCAAATGGAAGTGGATGGCGCTTGCTGCGCGATTTTATCGTCTCCCAGGAGGGCGGGTTAAAAGACGCGATTGTCACGCTCGAAGGTGTGGAAACGGGGAAAGCCTTTGATATGTCGGTGCCGTTGATCGAAGCACGCGATTGCATGTTCCAGCCATGGGTGACCATCGTCCGGAATGGGCACGCGGTGGAAGTGGTGAATATGGACCCCGTGATGCACGACATTCAGGGGTATGAAACCTCGCCGGAGGCTGGCGCGCGGGTTCTGTTCAATACGCCGTTGATCCTCAATCACCAGCATCAGCGCGGGAATATGCACGCGGTACACGATCACGCTCCCGGCAAGTCGCTGGTCGGGCCCGTCTATTTAAATAAGGGGCGGCGGACGTTCTACATGCAGTGCGGGTTTCACGCCTATATGGAAAGTTGGGCTATGGCCGTTAATAACCCCTACTATGCGGTGACGGACGACCAGGGAGCCTTTAAGATCGAAAATATCCCGCCGGGCACGTATCAAATGGTGGTCTGGCACCCGCAATCAGGGCCTGGAGTGACGCGGACTATTACGATCCTTCCGGATGGAGCGACGACCGAAAAGGTGGCGCTCCCCGCTCCAAAAGGCACACGCACAGCGTACCGGGTGATGGATAATCCCCGGTTTGGGCTTGAATCCCTCGGACATCCCGTGGAGATTCAGCCGTTGGTGGAGCATCAGCACTAATCACGGCTGGGCCGGCGTTCGGCAATGGTTTGTGAGAGGGTGTCTCTCCATAAGCCTTTGCCTGCTGTCGAGCCTGCCTGTTTCCGGCGGGGAGTTCACCGGGCCACCAGTCACACCGGCTATTGAATTCTCCGCGTCACTCGTCAAGCGAGTGGAGGGTCGCCGGTTCGAAGCCCAGGTGTTTGCCAAGAGTGATCGCATTCGGTTGGAGTACAAATATGCGGTCAAGACCGAACTGGGTTATTCCAGCATAGAAATTCTTCGATTGGATAAACGTGAGTCGTGGTTTCTGCTGGCCCAACGCCGGCAAATTCTCTCGGTTCCTATCAAACCCGAAGAAATCCTGCCGATTCAGCCACCTCTGCCGGGAGAACAGACCCGGACGTTGATTGGCGATGCCACCACCATCGGGCGAGCGACCAGATTGTACGAAGTTCGAG
>DAONAB010000360.1:0-2961 GCA_035400805.1 Nitrospira sp.
GACCGGCTCGTGAATGTTCACCAAGTGTCAGATTGACGTTACGAGTGCGGGACGGGAGGGCTGCGGCCATGGGCCGCAATCAGCGAGAAACTACGGCAGGAAATCAGGAAGAGGCCGAGCGGTGCAAACCACGAGACCAGAGGCGGCAGGCGGGGGATCTCTGGAAGTGTAAATCCCGGCTCGTCTTGAGACGCCTCACAGCCCCATTCCGCCCAGGGATCGGGGGGAACCTGACCATGGTGACAGCGGTCATGGTCTCCCCCGCTATGGAGATAGAACGAACGTGCGTTGGGTTTTTCCCAATCGACATAGCAGGCGGCATGGATGATGCCCGCCGCCAATCGAATCCCGATCAGGAGGGAGGCCAGCAGTACCACCGCGCGTGACGCCTGCGCGGACCGTCGATGAGAGTGCAGATGGCGGAGCATGTCCCCTGAGACCTCACCCTTTCCGTAAGAACTCCGGCACTATAGGAACGGACCGGGGGACCTGTCTACGGATGCCTGCTCATGGATGCTACAGTCCGCACCGCGTTCTCGCGGTGCAGACTGTCTTCCCCTCCCTACGTCTCACATCTCACGTTTGACGTGTGACGTTTCACGCCCTCAGAACTCCATCTTCAGGGATCCCAGGAAGAAGCGCGGCGTTCCGATGTCGATCCGACCCCGGCCGAAGCCAGCGCTGCTCGGGAAATACTCCTGGCCAAGAAGATTGTCCACATTCACTTGCGCGGTGAGTCGCGTGGCCCCGACGTGCATCGTATAACTTGCCATCAGATTGACCAGCACATACCCCGGCATCTGGTAGTCGTTCTCCCGATTCCCTTGCCGCTCTCCCCTGGCCACCAGCCCGGCCCCTACTTTCCACCCCTGGAGACGCGGCTCCTGGAACCGGTACGTCGTCCACAGACTGCCTGCATGTTTGGGGACGTTCGGAAAGCGATTGCCGATCGTACCGTCGTTCATCTGGGTGATTTCCGAATCGGTATACGCGTAGGTCGCAATCACATCCACCCCCGGGAGCACTTCTCCGGCCACGTCCAGTTCGACGCCCTTGTTGCGCGCTTCGCCCGTTTGCACGGAGAACCCTAAGGCGGCGAGCACCGGATCGGGATGACCCGTGGCCACATTCTGCTTGGTCAGTTCGAACCAGGACAGGGTTGCCGTCCACCGACCATCGAAGAGCTCGGTCTTGATACCCGCTTCCCACTGCTGGGACGTTTCCGCTCTCAGTGGCGCACCGGTCACACCCAGCGATCCGACATTCGGCACACCGAAGCCTTCGACATAGTTGCCATAAAAAGCCAGTTCCTTGATCGGTTGCCAGAGCAGACCGACGCGCGGCGTGACGGCGGACTGCCGGCTGCTCGATATGGTCCGCGTACCGCCGAAGGTATTGTCGGTCGTGATCTCGGCGCTGTCATACCGCAGGCCGGCCAGCAGATGCAGGTGAAACGGCAATTCCACCTGATCCTGCAAGTAGAGCCCGAACCATTTCTCGCGGAGATCGAACTCAAAATTGTCCGCCGGATCCGCAATAGGGTTCCCGCCATGGACCGGGTTAAAGATATTGATGGAGGGAAACGCGAAGTTGTCGACCATAGTGGCAGTATTCTTGAACTGGTAATAGTCCGCGCCCGCCAACAGCCGATGTTTGAGCCCGAATGTGTCGAAGTGCCCGGTCAAGTCGAGGCTGGTCGTATAGGTCTTGTGTTTGTTGCCTTGGAATCCGGCGAAAAAACGATCCAGGGTTTCGTTGTCTGCTTGCAGAGCCAGCGGCAATACCACCTGGTCATCTTCCTTCGTCGATTGCAGATAGGCCCGGTGCTGAATCTTCCACTGGCTATTGAACTCATGCGACCAATTGAATCCGCCGAGCAGGGCCGTATAATCCGCCTTGGCGAACGACTCGCCCAGGTTACGCTCGATCGGTAGAGAAGCCGGACGATTACCCAGGGCCACCGTGCCATAGTCGGGGCGCACTTTGCCTTTGCTGTATTCCCCGTCGAAGGTGATCTGTGTCCGCTCGCTCAACTTCCATTGCACCACCGGCGCGATGAACAACTTCTTGTCGTCGATGAACTCCCGAAACGACCCTTTGCTTTCGTAGGACATATTGAACCGATAGAGCAGCGACCCCGACTCGTTGAGTTTGCTCGTCGCATCCAAGGCCGTGCGGTAGAAATCGTAAGACCCGACCTGCTGTTGAATCGAGTAGTAGGATTGCTCAAGCGGCTTCTTCGTGACGAGATTGATCATCCCGCCCGGTTGAATCCGGCCATAGAGAATAGACGCCGGGCCCTTCAGGACCTCGATCCGCTCCAGGTTCGCCATTTCCCTCCGGCCGGTTTGCGTCAAGGCCGACTGAAACCGAGTCCCTTCCCGATAGTAATCGAACGTTTCGAATCCCCGAATCGTAAAGGACTCGAAGAGACTGAGCGATTGATTGGCAAACACGCCGCTGACATTGTTCAGCGCATGGTCCAGACGCGTCGTCTGTTGATCCCTCAACACCTGCTGCGGCACTACCTGGATGGCAAACGGCGTTTCCATGATCGGCGTATCGGTCTTCGTCGCCGTGGTCGCCTGATCGACCTTGTAGGATTCATGCTGGGCCACGACATAAACCGGTTTGACATCCACCACGGGAACGTCGCCCGCCGTCGAGGCCGGCGCTTCAGCCGGAGCCTCCGCAATTGGGGGGACGGGAAGCGGAACAAGAGGCACTCCGGAAGGCGGCGCCTCAGCGGAAGCCGCATCGGGAGCCGGGGACGGTTCTGCGGTTCCTGCTGACTGAGCCGCAGGTTCTTGCGCCGGTTGGGTCGGCACCGGTTTATGCGGCCCGATACAGGCCGTGAACGTCATCATGATGGCGCAGGCCGCGGCGATCCGACCGACCGGCCACAGACTTCGACAAGGGCGACGTACTTCTTGCACTGATTCGACTGACTTCATGACAAGA
>DAONAB010000361.1:0-2926 GCA_035400805.1 Nitrospira sp.
TTGTTGAAGAGCTTGACGACGATGTGGTTACGGCGTGAGCGGCCCGGTGATGGGGCTGCCGGGTTTGGCCTCGCTTGATGGCCCCGCGCCTTCTTGCGGCAGGATGCGGAAGTGAGTGACGGCAAACGAGACGGCTTGCCCGACGACAAAATTGCAGCGGCGAAACTCTTCCTTGTTCATGCGCGAGCGGAGGATCAACCCATCCGCCGTTTCAATTTCCAGCCGGTACGCGACCCCGAGAAAATAAATGTGGCGGAGTTTGGCCTGCTGCCGATAGCGGCTCGCATCCTCGGCCACCTTGACGTAGTACGGGCGGAATCCGACTTGCAACTTCTGGCCGTCTGAAAAGCCGGGAGCGGGAAATTCGAGTGAGCCCACCTGCACCTGCCCGCGCCGCACGTTGCCTTCCACAATATTCATCGACCCGATAAAGCGGGCCACGAATTCCGTGGCCGGTTCTTCGTAGACGTCGGCGGGCGAGCCGGCCTGCTCCAGCTTGCCTTTGGAGAACACGATGATGCGGCCGGAGACTTCCATCGCTTCTTCCTGATCGTGCGTGACGAAGAGACTGGTGACGTTCAAATCCGTATGCAGGCGGATGAGCCACTCGCGCAACTCCTGCCGGACCTTCGCATCGACGGCGCCGAAGGGTTCATCCATCAACAGCACGGAAGGGCGGGGCGCCAGTGCCCGCGCGATGGCGACACGCTGCCGTTGCCCGCCGGAGAGCTGGTGCGGGTAGCGGCTGCCCAGTCCGTCGAGGCTCATTAAGGAGAGCAGTTCCAGGACACGCTGTTCGATATCGGGCCGGTTCCACTTTTTGATCTTGAGGCCGAAGGCAATGTTGTCGAAGACCGTCAGGTGTTTGAAGAGGGCGTAGTGTTGAAAGACGAAGCCGATGTTGCGTTCCTGTACGGTGAGGTCGTTGACCCGCTTGCCGTCGATAAAGATATCGCCGGAGGTCGGGACTTCCAGGCCGGCGATCAACCGCAACACCGTGGTTTTCCCGCTGCCGCTGGGCCCCAGCAAGCCAAGCAGTTCGCCTTCGTTCACCACGAAGGAGACATTGCCGACCGCCGTGCCGGAACCGAATTTCTTGGTGAGCCCACGTACTTCTATTTTCACCGCTTTACTGCGCTCCCGCTTCCGCGACGGTCGTTTCCGCTCTGGCCTTGGCGATCTCCAGCACGGTGAGAATCGCGAAGGAGACGGCGAGCAGGGTCAATGCCACGGCATTGGCTGCTACGTAATTAAAATCGACATAACTTTGATAGATATGCAAGGTGGCGGTTTGTGTCAGTAAGAGAATATTGCCGGACACCACCAGCACGGCGCCGAACTCGCCGATCGCGCGCGCCACCGTGAGGGTGGCACCATAGACCAGGCCCCAGCGCAAGGCGGGGAGCGTCACCTTGAGAAACACCTGCCACTCGTTGGCGCCCAATGTCCGCGCCGCCTCTTCCTCCTCTGTCCCCAGCGTCTGCAAGAGTGGCGTCAGTTCCCGCACCATGAATGGAAACGTGACGAACAGGGTCGCAAGAATCATGGCGGGCAGCGCGAAGAGCACCTTGATATGCGCCTGGCCGAACCACGCCCCGAGCATCGTGTCCGGGCCGAAGAGCAGGATCAGCATGAATCCGGCGATGACCGGCGACACGGCAAAGGGCAAATCGATCACCCCGCTGATCAGGCTGCGGCCCCAAAACTGTTGGCGAGCCAACACCAGTGCCGTGAGCGTGCCGAAGATCAGATTGAGAACGAGGACGATCAGGGTGATTTCCGCCGTGAGCGTAAAGCCGTGCAGCGCTTCCGGACGCGTGATCTCCGTCCAGAACGCCGTCAGGCCCTCACTGAAACTCTGACTCGCCATGTAGAGGATCGGGCCCACCAGGAGGACCAGAAAATAGAGCCAGACGATCCCGATCAACAGCCAACGCATGCCCGCACTCCTGTCACATTCACCACGATTTCAAACCCGGTCGAGCATTCACTGTGCCGCGGCCGGCACGGTCGAATCATGGGCCGGATGTTCATCCCGGGTCGTCCAGCGAAACAACTTAGGTAACCGTTCACCGGGACGCCGTGTCAGGCGTTCCAACAGCAGCAACACCACAAACGAAATGAGCAGAATCAACACCGAGACCGAGGTCGCCGCCTGGGGATTGTAGCTCTCGATCTCTCCGTACACGTACACCGACGCCACCTGCGTCTTCATCGGGATATTTCCCGCCACGATGACGATGGAGCCGAATTCGCCGAGCGCTCGCACGAAGGTGAGGAACACGCCGGTCAGGAGTCCGGGCAGAACCGACGGGACCGTGACTTTCCAAAAGGTGGTCCAGGGGCTCGCTCCGAGGGTGAACGCCGCTTCTTCCTGATCACGTTCCAGTCCCATCAACACCGGCTGGAGAGAGCGAATCGTAAAGGGCATGGTGACAAACAGCATGGCCAGAATGATGCCGGGCTGGTTATACAGCACCGTCAGACCACCCTGCTGGAGCCAGGTGCCGAGGACGCTGGTCGGACCATAGATGGCGGCAATCATCAAACCGGCGACCAGCGTCGGGATGGCGAAGGGCAGATCGACCAGAGCATTCAAGAGCCAGCGGCCTGGGAATTCATACCGCACCAGGACGAGCGCCGAGAGGGTGCCGAAGATGGCATTGATGACGGTGGCGATCGCGGAAGTCTCAATCGTCAGCCAGAGCGCGGCCGCCGCCTGAGGAGCTGATAAATCCTGGATAAAGCGGTCCCATCCCGACGTGATAGATTGCTGCGTGAGGGTGGCCAGCGGGAGAAAAATCAGCAGCAGGACGTATCCTACCGCTGCAGACCGCAGTGCCAGGCTCAAGAGCATGTGTGAGGTCATGCGCTCGTTCCGTGTCTTTGGTGGCGGTCATTTATGTTCGGCATGCAATCATTTCCA